>CAINMU010000102.1 GCA_903850885.1 uncultured Opitutia bacterium
AATCTCCCCAGCTAATCATCCGGTTTCCCATGAGTTTATGTATCGAGGTAGGGGCGCGACTGCGTCGCGTCCGTTCGCAGTGAGATCATCGTTGAGCCGGGCAAGTAATCGGACCCACAACCTCCGTCCGCCCACGGACGCCACGCAGTGGCGCCCCTACCCATGACAGGTGTTAGCGGTGAGCGGTTGGCGGTTGGGAAAATATTTCCCGACACCTGTACCCGAACCTGAAGACCTGAACCAGATACCCGACGGCCAAGACCTGGGACCTGAAATTGCATCTCCCGCAGCATCCTCCCGGTCTCCGGTTTCCCTTTGAGTTCGTCTCCGACTTTAGGTAGGGCTGACCGCCCTCGGTCAGCCGCGGTTGAGCGAGGCCGCTCAACCCTACCTCAACACAAACGGATGCGATGTCATCGCATCCCTACCCGTTTCAGCCACCTGCCACCCGGGGCTGCCACCCGCCACCCGAAGCTTGCATCCACTTTTGCACCTTTGCACCGGCCACAGGCCGATTTGCACTTTTGCACCTTCGCCTCCGTGCCTCTAGGGCGCCCCCACTCAACCGCGCGCCGTCGCATCCACCAACAACCACGCCCAGGTCGCGACCACCCCCTCTTTCCGGGCATTCAAGCGATCATAATCCCGAATCATCGAACGCAATTCTCCCGGCGACATCCGCGGATCGCCGGTCACGCCGCTGCGATGCAGCGACCGCAGAAAATCCAACGCACTCGGATAAATTTCTTCCGACTCCAAGACGCCATGCGCATGGACGTCGAACTTCGCGGCTTTTAATAAATTCAACCATTGGGCTTCGTCACGCCAACGCACCGGTCCTTCGCCGATAAGGTCCCTCAGTTCATTGAGGCAAGGATCACACGGGACGCCGAGGAGCAGTCGCCCGCCTTCCGGTAACGCGGCATGCCAATGCTTTAAGATCGCCGCCGGATCCGCCGCCCAATGCAAGAGTCCCGTCGAGGCCAAGGCCTGCGCTTTTTCAATCGGACCGAAAGCATCATGCACTTTCCAATTCGCCGCGGGTACGGCCTCACGTCCGATTTCCACCATGGCGGGCGAAGAATCGGTGGCGTCGACGTTCACGCCCTGTGCAAGCAAAGCCGCCGTCAGAAAACCAGTCCCGGCACCGAGCTCGGTCACGCGCACTCCCCGACGAAACGGCGCGAACGCGGCCAAGGCTTCGGCGAAGCGCTTCTGCGGGGCGGCATGCGCCTCATAAGTTTCGGCTCGTTCGTGAAAATGCATCAGGGTCAGGCGTTCAGGAATTCGCGAAGGTCGTGTCCCAAGCCTTCTCCAATATGACAACCGAGGATGGCTTGGCAAACGCCCTCCGGATTTAACAGGGTGTCTTTCTCGCCGACGTAAGCCTCCCACCCTGCAGGTAAACCTTGGCGGCCAAAGGTGACCAGCGAGATGCCCGCCGGCTGGATCAGCACATCCAAGCCCGCCAAGAGGTATTCTAATGCATAGGGCAACTCGGTGCCGATCACCGGGGCGAGTCCCGCCCGTTTCCGGAAATCAGCCAAGGCCGCGGTCGGTTCGGTCTCCAGCCAGCGACGCAGCCACTTGACCTGCGTTTCCGGAATCCGCCCACAGGCCCCATGCTCCGCGCAGAACGAAGTGAAAGGCGCGAAGAGCAAAACTTTCGCCGGCAACTTTACGCCCCGAGCCCCGGCTTCTAAAATCAAATGCGCCCCGAGCGACCACGCGATGACGGCGTCGCAACCGACGAGATTTTCCGCCGCACCCATGACCGGCGGATAAATCAGGTGCTCGGCCTCTGGCGCATGCGCCACGGCGATGGCGCGCATTTCTTCCAACGAAACGCCCCACCCTCCAATCCAGCCCATCTTCATACGCGGACTCCTTTCAGCGCGGCGATGAAATCAGCGAGCACCCGCGGCGTGAGTCCACGACGCAGTGAAATTCGAATCCGACCCGTGCGCACCGGGACGGTGGGCGGACGAATCGCCGAGACCATGAAACCAGCCGCCCGCAACGCCGTGGCGGATTTTAAGGTGATCTCCGCATCACCCAAGATGAGCGGGATGATCGGTGAATCGCCCGAGGGTACCGCGAAGCCGGCTTCCAATAAGGCGTCCCGCCAAGCGTGCGACATCGCTTGCAGCTGACCGCGTTCGACCGCGAGGGCTTTGACCCGGCCGATGGCGGCCAACGCCGCGGCCGCACAGGAGGGCGCCAGGTAAGTCGAGTAGACGAATTCACCGGCAAAATTAATCAGGGCGTCGCGCACTTCCGACGCATGCGAGAGCACGTAAGCTCCCTGCGAGCCGAGGCCTTTGCCGAGCGTGCCCACAACGATGTCAGCCGACGCGAAAACGCCTTGCTCTTCCTGCAGGCCAGAACCCGTCGCGCCATACCAACCCGTGGCGTGGGCTTCATCCAAGACCCAGCAAAAACCAAAGCGCTGACGCAATGAATCCAGGCGCTTTAGGTCCGGGCTATCACCGTCCATGGAATAAACACTTTCTGTGACGACAAAGATTACTCCCTCCAACGCTGGCTCTTCGTGCAACATGAGTTCGAGCGCATCGAGATCGTTATGCGCAAACCTCCGCAACCTCGCCCCCGAGGCCATAATACCATCCAACATGCTCGCGTGGACCAAGCGGTCGGCGAGGATAAGGTCGCCCTTCTTCGGCAACCCTCCGAGGACAGCCGAGTTGGCGGAGAAACCGGTGTTCATCACCAGGCCGTGCTCGTAGCCCTGCCAGGTCGCGAGGGTCTGCTCTAGCCGCTGATGTAATTCGGTATAGCCCGTGACAAGCGGCGACGCGGAAGACGAAGCCCCCCATTCGTGCAAGGCCGCGACGCCGGCCGCGACGACCGCCGGATCGCGCGAGAGACCCAGGTAATCATTATCCGCCAAGTTGACGCGGGTATCAGTCGAGGACCGGGCGCTTAGCTTACGACGCAGCGTCGAGCCCTCGCGTTGCGCGAGAGACATCCGGAGACGTTGCAGCAAGGCCGCGTTCATTTCGGCAGGAAATGGAAACGCACCGACTTCGCTCCGCGACCGGATTCACCCAGCAAGGGAATCCAAGATTCCGCCAGGCCCGCGCGATTGGCCGCCGCCACCGCGACCGAAGGCTTCTTGATCGCATTCAACCACACGCCCATCGGGCCTTCGTAATGGCGGCTGAGATACGCGATCGCCATCCGCGCTTGGTTGATCGCGCCCAGGCGATCTTCCACGACGACAATGACGACGGTCGGGTTGATGGCCGCCGCGAAATCCACCCAGTCCTTGCCTTTGGGATCGATGGGTACGGCCACTCCGCCGGCGCCTTCGATGATGCGGCACGGTGCATACGGCACCTCCCGATAAAGTTTTAGGAGCGTGGCGAGGTCGAGTTTCTTGTCGGCCTTCTTGGCGGCGGCTAAGGGCGCGATCGGCGCGGCGAGCGTCATCAGCGTGTGCGCTTCGGCCCACTTGCCCGCGGCCTTAGGAGCGTCCGCCGCGCGTCCGGCGCCCGCGCCCGACTCAACGGGTTTGATGACCTGCGTAAAACCATCCCGTGACAACCGGCGGGCCAACAGTCCGGCGACGTGGGTTTTGCCCACGCCGGTGTCGCTACCGGTGACGAAGAGGATGGCCATGTTATTTGCAGCCGCAGCCGCCTTGGCCGCAGGATTCTTTCGTGGCGCTGGCGGCGGCAAATTCTTCAACGTTCGGCCAAGCCGCCGGCTGCGCGGCCGCCGGCGCGATCTCGCCGCGATGGATGCGCCGAGCTTCCTCAGGATGCATCGGATGCAGGCCGAGACGTTTCATAAGATTCATATCTTCTTCGATGTCCGGATTGCCGGTGGTCAGCAGTTTCTCGCCGAGGAAGATCGAGTTGGCGCCAGCCAGGTAGCAGAGAGCCTGGGTCTCGTCGTTCATGTTACCGCGACCAGCCGAGAGGCGAACCATGGCTTTCGGCATCAGGATGCGGGCCACAGCGACGGTGCGGACGAATTCGATGCTATCCACGAACTTGCGTCCAGCCAGCGGCGTGCCTTCGACGGCGACCAGCGCGTTAATGGGGACGGAGTCCGGTTGCGGTTCAAGGACCGCGAGTTCGACGAGCATCTTCAAACGGTCATCGACGGTCTCGCCCATGCCGATGATGCCGCCGGAACAGACTTCGAGTCCGGCTTTGCGGACGTTCGAAAGTGTCTGGAGACGATCGTCATAAGTGCGCGTGGTGATGATCTTGGAGTAGTGCTCGCGCGAGGTATCGAGATTGTGGTTATACACGTCGCAACCGGCCTGCTTGAGTCGGCCAGCCTGCTGCTCACTGACCATGCCGAGCGTGCAGCAGACTTCGAGGCCGAGGGATTTCACGCCCGAGACGGTGTTCAGCACGCTGTCGAATTGCTTACCATCATTCACGCGACGCCATGCGGCCCCCATGCAGAAGCGCGTCGCGCCGCCAGCCTTCGCACGACGCGCGTCGACGAGGATGGCATCGGTCTCCATCAAGGCCTCGGCCTCGACGAAGGTGTTATTGTGCACGGACTGCGGACAATACGCGCAGTCTTCGGGGCAGGCCCCAGTCTTGATCGACTTGAGCGTGCAGAGCTGCACCCCCGCCGGATCTTGGTTGGCCTGGTGGACTTGCTGAGCCTTGAAGATCAGCGTGTTGAGCGGCAGGTCGTAGAGCGCTCGGGCTTCGGTGAGGTTGGGCATGTTATTTGGATTCAAAGGTAGGGGCAGCACCGCGTGCTGCCCTATGTAGAAAGGCTCGGCAGCACCTCATCCATCGCGAGCCGTACGGCGCGCACGAGGTGCTTTATTTCATCGGCTTGGATGGAGATTGGCGGAACGAACAGGATCGAGTCGCCCAGCGGCCGGATGACGAGGCCATGCCGACGCGCAGCCAAAGCCACGCGGTATCCGGCACGGGTATCAGTCGGCCAACGCTCTGCAGCGGCAGGCTTAAATTCGACCGAGCCGGTCAGGCCGAGCTGACGGAACGTGCGCAGCTGTGCATGGCCAGCAAAGGCATCTTCCATCTCGCGACCAAGCAGCGCGGCGCGATCAGCGACCTGACCCGAGGCCAACATGGGCTTCAGCTTACGCAACGATTCCCGGGCGACGGCGCAGCCGAGCGGATTGCCCGAGAACGTATGGCCATGGAAGAAGGTCTTTCCTTCCGAAAACTTTCCGAGAAAAACTTCGTAGATTTTTTCCGACGTCAACGTCGCGGCCAGCGGCAGGTAGCCCGCGGCGAGTCCCTTCGCGAGACAAAGAAAATCCGGGACGACGCCTTCGAGTTCCGAGACGGTCAGCGCACCGACGCGGCCGAAGCCCGTGAATACTTCATCCAAAATCAAATGGACGCCGTATTGGCGGCACAGCGCCGCGACGGCTTTTACGAAGCCTGCAGGCTGTTGCACCATGCCGGCGGCGCCTTGCACGCGTGGCTCGAGAATCAGGCACGCCGTCGTAGCCGCATCGCGTTCGAGGACCGCCTTAAGTGCCGCTAGCGAAGCGGAGGCGTCGGTGCGCGCGATCTTCGCGGCGCTTTCGGAATGAATGGGCGCGGGGAAAGTCTGCCCCGCAAAGAGCCAAGGATTGAAGCGGCGGTGAAATTCGGAACGCTCGCCGACCGACATCGTGCCAAAAGTGTCGCCGTGGTAGGCACCTTCCATCGAGATAACGCCGCGCTTGGCGTCGTGTCCGACGAGTTGCCAATATTGGAACGAAAGTTTCAGGGCGACCTCGACCGCATTGCTACCGTTATCGGAGAAGAAGCAGCGCGACAGCACACCCTTCGTCAGCCCCGCCAGATCTTCGGCGAGCTCGGTCGCGATGGGGTGATTCAATCCGAGCAGCGTCACGTGAGCGACCTTCTCGAGCTGAGCTTTCAGGGCACGGTTCAGGTCGGCGTCATTGTGGCCATGGACATTCGTCCAGACCGAGGCGTTGCCGTCGAGGTAGCGCTTCCCTTCGTCGTCGAATAGCCAGTTGCCCTCGCCGCGCACCAGATGCAGGCGGGGATTGTCCTGATACTCCCGCATTTGGGTAAACGGGTGCCACCCGAAGCGCCGATCGGCGGCATCGAGTTGGCCCAAGGCGGGCGGGTTTACTGACATCCCTGTCGGCACCCCCCTGTTCTAGGGCCCTCCCGACCCATTGTTAAGCCCGAAGTAGGGGTAGGTTTACAATACCCCTACCCATCATCCGGCTTCCCCTTGAGCCCCTACCTCCAGGTAGGGATGCGATGACATCGCATCCGCTGTATCTCAGGTAGGGACGGCTCTCCTATCCCTCTAAGGCCATTTGCGCTTTCATCCTTTCGCTTTAGCATTCTCGCTATGCCCAAGCCCGACAAGAATGACATCGAACGACTCAGTCGTGGCGAGTCGACTCGGGGCAAAATTGGCAATCGCGGCGTCGGACATCGGCTGACCCAGAAAGAGCGGATCCTTTTCGAAGCGGCCAAGCGCCAAGGCTTCCTCAAGATACCCGTCGCCGGTATCCGTAAGAACGTAATCAATATCTATCGCCTCTGGTGCCAAGCCTCCGACCGCGAGTTCACCACCCGCTAAGCGGCAAAATGGGGTCTGACCCATTAATAGGGTCTGACCCTATGATGAATCCTGCGCGTTTGGACGCGCCCTAACCCGCGGCACCGTCTGGCCCACATGGGCTTTAGCATGGGGTCGGGCCGTAGCCTAACGTAGGCGTAACTAGATTCGCCTATTTCAGGCGTTTTTAGTTACACCCTAAACCAGGGTACGGCCTGACCCCGTGTTCGGTCCCCAGCGCCTCATCCTCGTGGTAGAACTTCCCCGTAACGCCATGGGCAAAGTCACCAAGCCCGCCATCCGCGGGTTATTCGGGTAGGGGCGCGTCGGCTGTCTCTAGGTAGGGGCAGCACCGCGTGCTGCCCTAGTTGTCTCTAGGTTGAGGGAAAAAAAGGGGGCAGGCCGTACCAACCTACCTTGATACTAAAACCGACCAAAACCATCGAGTTTAGTATCAGCAAATCCCAGTAACGGCCTGACCCCGTGTTCGGCCTCACACGCAGCCTGAACTAAAAACCGTGTCATTTAGGCGAATTTCGGTTCAGCAATCCAAAGGTGCGGCCTGTCCCCGTTGGGGGGGGGGGGGGGGGGGGGG
>CAINMU010000103.1 GCA_903850885.1 uncultured Opitutia bacterium
ACGGCGGCGAGCAGGCAGGCGGTGAACAGGGTCTTACGCATGGGGGTCTATGGGTAGGTCAGGGAGATGGCGACGAAGTTCCCGGATTTCAGCATGCAGGGAGCGGATCTCATGACGGAGCTCCTCGTGGTCGCGGGTTTCCTTGGGTAGGATGAGCTTGGACGTCACGATGGCCGACATTGAGCCAAAGAGGGCGATACCGATGAGCATCATGACCGAAGCGATGATCCGGCCTTCGGTCGTGACCGGATAAGTGTCGCCGTAGCCCACCGTGGTGACCGTCGTAAGTGCCCACCAGAGGGCGTCGCCGCCGGTCTTGATGGTGGCGTTCGGGGCGCTGCGTTCGACTGCGACCATCAGCATCGTGCTAAAGAAGACCATCACCACCGCGATGCCGGGGAGGGCTAGCAGCTTTTCATTCAGCGAGGTGCCGCTGGTGAGCGTATTCAGTTTCTTCATCACGCGGATGAAGCGGACGAAGCGATAGATGCGGACGGCCTGCAGGGAGCGGAACGCCGGATCGAAGGGAATGCTCGCGAGTAGGTCGATCCAGCCCCAGCGCCAGAACGAGGCGGCCCATTTCTCCCGGCGCCAGCGGACGACGATGTCGGCCAAGAAGATCAGGCAAGACAGCCGGTCGATATCGCGGAGTAACGGCAGGAGGTTGGCCGGAATGTGAAGGAAGGTCTCGAGGAGGACCAACAGCAGTGCAACGACCGCGACGACGAGCACGAACCAGTCCCAAGGGTTGAGGCGTTGGGCCAGTTTTGTGTCGTTTTTCACACTGGGACGGTTAATCCAAAGATAGTCTTATCTCAACCCCGTTTCTTATGCGTCTCTTGCTCTGTCTTCTGGCCAGTTATCTTTTCGCCGCCCCTGTCCCGCCTGCCCATACGATCAAGCCGTTCGGTGCGGATTTCCCGAGCCTCGACTCGCTGGCAGTCGGCGCCTGGTGGGAGCCTCGCCCTGCGGCCAAAGGCAAGAAGAAGGGCGCCGCAAGTCCGGCCGCGCCCACGATGGTGGTCGAGCGAGACCAAGTCATCGCATTCGCTCTTTATACCCAGCAAGCGGGCGTCCTGAAGCTGTCTGCTCAGCTCTACCCCCTTTACCCTGAGGAATCCAAGGAAGTGCGTTTAGAATTCAAGCGCGACGGACGATGGGTCGAATCGGCCAAGACCGAGGTGGTGTTCCCTGGTTGGAGCGCGCACTTCCGCGTCGAAGGCTGGGATGGTTCGAAGGATGTGGCCTATCGTGTACGTCATGGCGAGAAGGCGGTCTTCGAAGGGCTCGTGCGTCGCGATCCGACAGACAAAGACGTCATCGTCACCGCCAACATGTCCTGCAATTCAAGCCGGACGACGGGCGCCCGCCCGGAGATCCTCGATAACCTGATCCGCCAGAATCCGGACCTCTTATTCTTCGCGGGCGACCAGACCTATCGCCACACCGAGCACACTGCCGGGTGGATTGAGTTTGGCCTGCAGTTCCGTGACGTGATGAAGGACCGCCCGACGATTTGTATTCCGGACGACCATGACGTCGGCCACCCCAACCTCTGGGGGGAGGGCGGTAAGCTGTCCACCGTCGCCGGCATGGCTGACGGCGGCTATTTCTACCCGGTCGCCTATGTGAATATGGTCCAGCGCCAGCAGTCGTGGCACCTGCCGGATGCGTATGATCCGACTCCGGTCCAGCGGGGCATCAGCGTCTTCTACACCCGCCTCAAGGTCGGCGGTATGGATTTCGCCATCCTCGAGGATCGTAAGTTCAAGACTGGACCCATGGGCAAGATCCCGCAGCAAGGCCCCCGTCCCGATCACGTCACCGATGACAAATATGATCCGAAGAGC
>CAINMU010000104.1 GCA_903850885.1 uncultured Opitutia bacterium
GCCGAGGTTCCTGGTAACCCCCGCCTTCACCGTGCCTTCCATTATGGGCGAAGAGAATCGGGTCACGGTTCACAAGTGGATTGAGAAGCTGGTCTCCGCGAGGGTGGTCAAGGTCGAGCGTGCCGGCGTGCGTCGTCGCGCCACGATCTACCTTTGCCCCGGACTCATGAGCCTGCTGGGGCGCAAGTGAGCGGCCGGGGGTAGGGGCGCCACTGCGTGGCGTACGTGGGCGGATAGATTGTGGAAATCCGGCTGTCTCCGCCCGTCACAGGGCACGTTTCTCTGCGAACGGACGCGACGCAGTCGCGCCCCTACCTGGAAACAGCTTGGGCAGCACGCGGTGCTGCCCCTACCAACATTCCCTAGCCCTGTCCCCAGCCCGGGCCCTATTACGCAATCCGACTCCACAGCACCTTGAGGTAACGGCCGTCGGGGTGGTTGGAGGCGTTGGGGTGATCGCCCCCTGGTCCGGTGCGGTCGAAAATCTGGAGGCGCTTTTGGTAGCGGTGCGCAGCCTTGACGACAAGGTCTTCAAAGGCTTCAGGGGAGACGAGGCCGGAGCAGGAACAGGTCACGAAAAGACCGCCGGGGGCGACGAGCTGCATCGCGAGGACGTTGAGGTCGTTATACTTCTTGAGACCTTCGGCCTCAAACTCTTCGTCCCGGCTATCAACAAATTTAGGAGGATCACAAAGGATTAAATCCCAGGTCTTGCCGTTCTTCTGCATCTGGCGAATCCAGGTGAAGGCGTCGGAATGGACGAAATCGATGCGGACTTGATTTAAATTCATATTTCGCTTGGCCATCTCGATGGCTTTTTCATCCAAGTCGACGCCAGTGACTTCGGTGGCGCCGGCGAGTTTGGCGGCAATCGAGAACCCCCCCGTATAGCAGCAAAGATCGAGGACGCGCAGGCCTTTGGCGAGGGCGCCGAAGCGACGTCGGTTGTCCCGTTGGTCGCAGAAGAAGCCGGTCTTGTGGCCTTCGGCGAAGTCGACCTCTTGCACCATGCCGAACTCCTTAATTTTAACGAACCTAACGGGCGATTTCGGAATATCAGTCGGCATGATGCCTTCGATGCGCGCGACGTGCGGATCGACTTGGACGATTTCACGCTTTGTCCCAATCGCGTCATGCAAGATGGGTATCCAGCGTGGAAGGCGGCGCATGACCGCGTAAGAGGAGACTTCGATGGAAAGGACATCGCCCAAGCGATCAACGATCAGGCCGGAAAGGAAATCGGCGTCAGCATTAACCACTCGATAGGCATCGGTGTCGGTATCCAGTTTTAAGACATCCTTCCGCAGGGCGACCGCCCGACGAATGGCAGCTTCGAACCAAGCATCATCGGGTTTACCTGCGGAGGCCTTGAGGACGCGCAGGGCGATCGGTGCGCCGGCATTCCAGAAACCGTAACCGATGAACGAGCCCTGCTTATCATAGGCGGAAACCACGTCGCCCTGGCGGGCATCCGGAGAAACCTCCCCGACCATGGAGCGGAAAATATTAGGTTTAGACGAAAAAGTCTTCAGCTGCACCCAGGGCTTCTCGCGCGCGATGGGCGCGGGAATATTGGGGAGAAGGCTGGACGGTTCGGACATGCCTCACAGGTGCATTGACCCAGAGGGCTTGGCAAGCGTCCAACGGCCACCAGTAGGGATTTAACCGATGAAACTGCAGATATACTGGCAGATTCCGGCCTTTACCGAAATCGTGAAGCCGGACTTGGCCGGGACGTCGAACTGGGTGCCAGCGCCGTAGGTCTTCTCTTCTTGGGAACCGTCAATCACGACGACGCACGAGCCGTCGGTGATTTCCATGATTTCGGCTTTGTCGGTCCCGAAGTGGTAGGAGCCGGCATAAATCAGCCCCAGGGTCTTTTTCTCGCCGGAGGCGAAGAGGATCGAGTGGGAGACGACCTTGCCATCGAAGTAGACGTTGGCTTTGGCGACGACGGCGACGTTTTTGAATTCCATGGGGGTGTTTGGTATGGGGAGGGGAAGGGAGGGTAAAGGGAGAAAGTATCGGGTGAAAGCGGTTAGCGGTTGGCGGTTAGGTAGGGGCAGCACCGCGTGCTGCCCTAGCTGTATCCATTCTCAGGTGGCGGGTGGCGGCCCCGGGTGGCAGGTGGCGGGAAGAGATAACAACACTCAAAGGGAAACC
>CAINMU010000105.1 GCA_903850885.1 uncultured Opitutia bacterium
AGCCGTCGTGGCGCCGCCGATGACCAAGAGGATGAACGGCCCGATCAGCAGGAGCCGGGAGGCCTGCTTGAACAACTCGACCGTGAAGAAATACGCCGCATCGGTGAGCATGCCTGGCCGGAAGAAACCTGGCCTCCGGCGCGCGCCCATAACCCGTTCGACGAAGTAGAAGACCAGCCCAAGGACCAGCACCGCGATCAGCTTCTTCTTCAAGTCCACGGGACTGGCTCGGGCCGTTTACTTCTTTTCGACGACCCAGATATTACGGTATTCGACGGCGTCGCCGTGGAACTGCAGGGCGAGCGGCATTTTGTCGTCGTGCTTCACGTAAGGGGGATTCTTCTTATGGCTGCTGGGGCCGATATACTCGGAATTGTCCTGCACCTTAACGCCGTTCATGACGACGGTGATGCGGGCCTTGCTGGCGACAGTGCCGTCGGCGTTGAAGCGCGGGGCGGTCCACTCGACGTCGTAGCTGTTCCAAGAGCGAGAAGGCAAGCAAGCGTTGAAGAGCGGGGGCAGCTGGCCGTAGATCGCAGAGGTCATGCCGTCGGCATAAGTCTCATTCTTCCAGCAATCAAGGACCTGGAGTTCGTAGGTCTTCATGAAGAAGATGCCACTGTTCGAGCTGCCTTGGCTCTTCTTCTTGGGATCGTTCTCGTAACCTTCGGCGGAACGCCATTCGGCATGGAGCGTGATATCGCCGAAGGAGCGCTTGGTGCGAATCTGGTTACTGTGAGCGATCATGACTCCGTCCCGAATCATCCAAGTCGTCGGCGTCTTAAGTTTGGCGCTCGGAACCGCATCCGGCTCCCACTCGTTGGCAGAGTCATTTCCGCTGACTAAAACGATGGCGCCAGCTGGAGCCTTAGCCTCGTTGCATTTAAGTTTCGAAGCGTCGGCACGAGAAGGCTGCGGACGGGCGGAATCATGAACGTGCCAGGTGGTTCCGGGAATGATCGGGGTATCGGTATAGCCTTCGGCGGCGACAAGACCGGCAGCGGCTAAGAGAAGGAGCAAGGAGGGGAGGCGCATGAGGGGGTGAGGTACGGTTACAGACAGGTTGGCGGGAGAGTGGTTCAACGGAAAGGGGAAATGAATCAGGGGTTGGGGTAGCTCGACTCCCGGCACCTGCCACCTGTGCCGCCACCCGCCACCCGAATTGCCTACCCTACCCCCACCCCTAAAAACCCTGTTTTACTCTGCTTTAACCCCTTCCCCCACCCCTTAACCACCCCCAATTCCATTGCCCTATCCCCTCGGATTGCTCAACTTTACCGCTATGTCAGCCCCGAAGCCCCGCTTCACCCTCGAGTTCGAAAAGCCCATTCGTGAGCTCGAAGAAAAAATCAACTCCCTCCGAGCCTCCTCCGAGAGCGCCGGCATGGATGTCACCAAGGAGGTTAAATCCTTGGAGACCAAGATGGAGCAGACCCGCCGCGAGGTCTACGGCAACCTCAACCCCTGGCAGCGCGTCCAACTGGCCCGCCACCCGCGCCGCCCCTATTCTTTAGATTATATCGGGATGCTCTTTGACGACTTCCAAGAGCTCCACGGCGACCGTCTGTTCATGGACGACGAATCCATCGTCGGTGGTACGGCCTTTTTCGAAGGCCGCCCCATTATGGTCCTCGGCCAGCAGAAAGGCCGCGACACGAAGGAAAGCCTCCGCCGTAACTTTGGCTGCCCTAATCCCGAAGGCTATCGCAAAGCTCTTCGTCTGATGAAGATGGCCCACACTTTCGGCCTGCCCATCATCACGCTCGTCGACACCCCGGGAGCCTTCCCTGGCATCGGCTCGGAAGAGCGCCACGTCGCCGAAGCCATCGCGGTGAATCTTCGCGAGATGAGTCAATTCGGCGTCCCCATCATCACTTTCGTCATCGGCGAAGGGGGTTCCGGCGGCGCGCTTGGCATCGCCGTATCTAATCGGGTTTATATCTTAGAGAATGCTTACTACTCGGTCATTTCTCCCGAAGGTTGCGCGGCCATCCTCTTCAAAGATCGCGCCCACGCACCCAAAGCGGCGGAAGCCTTGCGCCTCGACGCCCCCAATCTCGTGAAGCTCGGGGTCGTCGATGGCGTGGTCAAAGAACCCCTCGGCGGCGCTCAGGAAGATCCCGCCGCCACGGGTTCGAATATCCGCAAGACCTTGCGCGATTCTCTTCAGGAATTATCGAAGCTCACCCCCGAGAAACTCGTGGCGGCGCGCTATGCCAAATTCCGCGCCATGGGCGTCTTCGCGGAATAAATATCTTATATCCCAACAAAAAGGGCGCCCAATCGGGCGCCCTTTTTGTTGGGAAAAACAACCGACTCAACCGCCGTTACCCAACAGCCGGATATAGCGCGTATAATTACGTCCGTATTGGTAGACGATGCGGCGAAAATCAGCCTGATCGGAAAGTTTGGCCGCGCCCCTGATTTGCTGGAGACCCCGCAATTCTTTGGAGCCATCCGGAGTCAAAATCGTGATCGAAACCTCGATGGCTTTGAGCGAGTAAGGCAGGTAGCCCAATGGCGAAGCGGATTTCGGATTGAACGGACCCGTGCTATTGTCCGGATACATCCGGTCGGAATAAATCCGCATCCGACTGAAGAAATAATCGTAAGGGTGCGGTGCGGTGGAGCTATTGCCATTGCTTCCTGCAGGTGAAGCCGAACTAAAACGCAAGGGGGCCAAAGCCGTACTCGACGCCGAGGTGCCGTATGAAAATGCAGCGTTATACCCACCGTCAGTCGCTGGCGCGGCGGAAAATCGGGCGGTATCTCCGATGATCACCACGGGACGCAACGAGGTCGGCAAGCGACGGCAGGGATCGCTCAGTGCCGGCGAAGTGGCAGTTGCCGGCAGCGAGGACGAACACCACAGGACCAGGTTCATCGCCACGACGTTGGCGCCGATGAAATTCTGATCATCCAAAGTCCAATCAGCCGTACCACCACTGCTCATCAAGGTCTTGGAATGATAACCGCTGGACCCCGTGGAGGGAGCGTATTCCGGGATGAGGTGACTGGCATTCCAATAACTAAAAGGGGAGACGTCCGCGCCGGCGGCACCACTTAGAATCGTCGAAGTGGCGTCGGCAAAAGTTTTTTCGGGGTCAACGATCGTACGGTAAACCCCGTAAACCTGCTGAATCGGCTCACCCGGCATATCAAACGGCGAGCGTTGGCCGATACGATAAGCCACCGCGCAGACATCACCCTTCAGGGTCGTCGGCGGAGTCGTCGCCACGGGCGAACGGCGCGGGCGGTCAGTCGGGGCCGAAAATAACATAACAATCGGGTGATCGATGCCCGCAAGATTGCCGACGACAGCCGGAAACCCGCTCGTGCCCGGCGTGACTATTTCCATCCAGCAACGGCCGTCGGGACGAATCACCGCGGTCTGAAAATCGTTCTCCATCGCATCCAACACCCCGCGAGCTTCGGACTGGGTCGCCAAATCCGCGACCGACCGATCATACGCCCGGAAAGCTTCGGAGGCGATTTGGACGACAGCGAGGATGATCATGATCATGATCACCGCGGCGACCATGACTTCCACCAACGTGAAGCCGGCACGCTGCGCCTGATTTTGAGGGTAAGTCTTCATCGGCTGATGACGATATTTTGCACCAAAATAGGATTCTCTTCGCGCACACTAAAAACGGAGAAGTCCGAGAAGTCGTGCGGGAAAAATTCCGCGACAATCGGCAGGTAAGCCAAGGCATACTGCTTTGGGTCGGCAGGAAGCGCAGTACCAACCGTCCATTGCGTGCTGCTGGGCTCACCCGCGTTTACGCCCGAAGGCACGAGCGCGTAACGCTGCCCAACTAACAGGCGCGATAGTGTGAGTCGCACCCGCATCGGAGTGCCCACGACATTGCGCGTGGCCGGCATGTCCTGGGTGAAATTATTGGAAGCCGTGATCGCGACCTCCATGACCGAGGGGTTGGCGTTCAGGTTATAATTCCATGCCGAACTGCTTTTATAAGAGGCATCCTTGACCGCGGCCACCAGCTTACGGTCATAGACGTAGACCCAGACGGCGGTCGTACTGGTCGCCGCATTGGCCAATAACCGATAGGCGAGGTCAAAGTCAGAGGCGTCGCTAAGGGGATCCAGCGCCGGACTTACCGTTCCGGCCTGATTGATATACTTGGTGTTCTGTGCCGTCG
Organism: uncultured Opitutia bacterium; assembly: GCA_903850885.1. GTDB lineage: Bacteria > Verrucomicrobiota > Verrucomicrobiia > Opitutales > UBA953 > UBA953. The sequence continues at coordinate 4,164 of CAINMU010000105.1, forward strand.
CCCCCGTGGGCAAAAAGGCGATCGTGCGCGGCTTATCGAGCGCTCCGATGAGTCGCGTCACACCGGCCAAGGCCCGATTGGTATTCATGATGTCATCGACCTGCTGGAACGTCGACCCGAGGATACCCACCAAGGAAAGAATCGCGATGCCGACGACTCCGATCGCCAGCGTGACCTCGATTAACGAAAAGCCTGGGCGACGTGATGGCCGCCGGGGATAAGAAGGATTTGTTTTCATCACTTGGTTAAAGTCGTGGTGTTCATCTCATCGGCATCATTGGTCATGGAGACGTCTCCGTTGGGACGCAACGCGATGGCCGCGAACTGGGAATTGGACGCCAGATCGAGCACCGCCGTACCCGAGGCATCATTGCGCATGACCCCATTGGCCAAGACGAGCATGACCCGCCCGAGGTGATTCGAGGCGCCGCTCGGTTGCAGTTCGACATAGTACCACTTCTTGGCGGTTTTATCGGACGACATCGTTCCCAGGTTAGTGGGCTGATTGTAGTAAGCAAACATCACCCAGGGCGGCGAGGTGGTGTGATCGAGCGCATTGCCCGCATTATCCGCAATGTCCCCGATGATGCTGCGGCGGGTATTGGCGGCGGCAGGCGCGCCGCTCGGATCGTTAATGGTCGTCGTGGTATCTTCCTTGGGGGGGATGAAGTAGACACCGTTAGGCAACAGTGAAGGCGACTCCGGCGCAAACCAGGTATACTTGGCATTATTGGTGGCGGCCAAGGTAGCCGGATCGACACCGCCGGCATCGATACTGTTGACGCCGCCCACGGCGATGACGAACTGGCGGAGGTGATTCGCCGGATCACTCGGGTCGTTCAGGATTAAAAGCCGATACCGCGCATTATAGGCGATGCCATTACCCAGCGTGCCGCGATTCATCAAAGCCAAAGCCCGCACCGAGCGGAGCGACGAGGCCAAAATTCTTTGGGACGCGGGCAAGCCTCCGCCATTGCCCGGCGAAAGGCTCAGGAAGAGCCCGGAGATAAGCATGATGATCGTGATTACCACCAACAGCTCCATCAGCGTGAAGCCACGACGAACCCGACTTGCGATCTTTGCTGGTATCATTGGATCGCAATCACGTCCGCGACGTCGCCCTTCTCCAAACCTTCAAGCGAACCGATATCCAAATCGGTCGTAAAAATAATGATCCGAGCCGGAATACCCGTACCGCCACTGGCAATCGAGCTAAGGTCGGGGGGCGTCTTGGCGGCATCCAGACCCGCGACGGCTTTGACCGTTCCGGTGCTGTCGGTGTCGAAGATTATGCGGATATTATGGTTACCAAAGCGATCCATCAACACCCCGGTGGTGGCCGTATTGGTGGAATAGTCTTCGAAATCGTCTTTAGCAAAAGCACAGAATTCTTCGGCATTACGGTTGAAGGTCTTGCGGTCCGTATCCTTCAAGGTCGATCCCTCGGGATTCTTGCCCGCAAGCGCCATGATGAAATTCACCCCAGTTGTCCCTGACTCTAGAGAATAGAGTGAATCTCCGGTGGTATCGTATTTAGTCCCGATACTGGGATAAAAACCGTAAGTCTGCTTATAGCGAGTGACCCCATTGGCCCACTGCGAAAAAGCCCCCTGCGCCGTAGCCAAGCGGGCCTTCTTGCGCACGCCCGATATCGCCGGGAAAAGCAGCCCGATCAGCATGCCGATGATAGCCATGGCTACCATCAACTCAACAAGGGTAAAACCAGAACGACGTCGAAGGGACATAAGAAAAAAGGGGGCTTAATGTTAGATAAAAATGTTACCCCCTTTTCCTGCCCCTTGAACAGTCAAAAACGCCCGTCCGCCCCCTCTATCGGATAAAAATAAAGCAAAGGACGGCCACCACCGTCGGTAGTACCGCCCATAAGGCCAATTTAAGGGGAGAAACCCCCTGCGCAAAGTGTTTAGCCAAGATAGATTGGCCGGCAGGGTTCGGCGCATTGGCGATGACGGTCAACCCTCCGCCCGCCAAAGCCCCCGCCATGACCGCATGGCGCAAACCTTGAGCCGTCGCGCCCCCCAAAGAAAGGCCAGGCACCTGCGAGGCCAAATAGGTAATCGCGGCATTATCATTGAAGGCCGTCAAGACCGTCGCCGAAAGCATCAGGGTGTTCGCATCCAAGCGCGCGATGAGGGGAGAAATCCACCACGATTGCGTCCCACCCAAGACGACCAGTCCGGCCAAAAATAAACCTACCAACAACGGCCCCCGCCATCTGACCGGTGATTGCCACTGCGGCGTCGCTTCCGTGAACGCCAAGAAGACCAACAACCCTCCCACCATTAAAACCGGGTGGTGTCCGATCAGCATCAGCACCGTCCAGACCATCAAAGCAAGGTGCCCGAGGGTGACCCAAAACGGGATCTCCGGGCGAGGCTTGTCGGTCGCCTCGTCCTTGGCTCGAAGCGTCATTTCGGTGAACTCGCTCCGGAAAAAAATAAAGGTCGCCGAGGTGGATAACAAAATCGTCGCCATGGCCGCCCCACCAAACTGACGGAAGACATCGGACAAACCCCAGCCCCACTTCGCCGCCACCATGACGACCGGCGGCGCAGCGAAATGCGTGAGCGCCCCGCCGACGGAAATATTGACGAATAATAGGGCCAAGGTGGCGTATTTGAGGCGCTCCGAAGGCCGTAACGCATAAAACTGAGCGGATAATAACAACGCCGCGATTGTCATGGCCGCGGGCTCCGTGATTAAAGAGCCCAACAACGGGGCGAGGGTTAGCATCACGAACCAGCGAGCGGCAACCGAATCACCCAAGCCACGCGCGACGCCCCCCAGCAGCCTTTCAGCCAGACGCATGATGGGACGCGCCGACGCCAACACCATGATGATAAAAACGAACAGGGGTTCTAAAAACTTCGAGGGACCGATAGCCGCCAGCGTCGTCCCGGCCAGGTCGTAATTACCAGACTCGACAAAGCGACAGGCAAAATCCCAACCCTTCCCCGGCCAAAAAACCATCAAAGCAAAAAGGGCCAAAGCCCAAAGCCCAAAGACGGCCTCGACCTCTCCTAAGAGATGCAAAAGTGAGGCGCGTAGGTCTGCCGACTCCCCTTGCTCGTTCACCGGCACCAAGCCCAATCCAACTTGGGCGTCGTGCTCGACTTTTCTCCGGTGCGCTAATTTCGCAAAGTAAGAAGTCAGAAAAGCGTGCAAAACGGCCAAGCCGAAAACCGCGCTGGCCGCCACCAGGAATAAATCGCCGGCGGCAGCGTTTCCTAATTCCTGCCAGAGGGTTAGTTCATGCGGCATGAGGCTTCGTAGGTCAGGCAAACCCTGACTGCAATCCCTACCGAAGGTCTTCGCAACTCGCCTTAACGCTGAGCTCCCGCATCCGGCCGGGCTCCACCCAAGGCTTTGACCAAATCCACCTGGGCTCCGAGGCGATCCAACAGGACGCGCGCAATCGCTACTCTTGATTCAGCCATCACCCGACGGGCGACCAGAAATTCCGCCGGCGAAGCTTGGCCGAGACCTTTACGTTCTTCGGCGATCCGATAGGCCTCGTCTGAAGCAAGCAAACGGCGCCGACCCGCTTCCGCAGCGACATCCGTTTCTCTTACGTCCACTAGGGCATCGCGCACTTCACGGAACGCATTAAGTACCGCTTTTTCATAAGCAGCAGCGGCCTGATGTTGAATCGCCACGGCCGCCTCGACGCGAGCGCCAGTGCGACCGAAATCAAAAATGGGTACGCTGGCGTTCAAGCCGAATTGCGACGTGCCATTCCCGGTAGAAAAAAGCGAAGAAAGTTCACGGCTTTCAACGCCCAATGCGCCCGTCAGGGAGAAGGTCGGGAAGTAAGCGGCCTTAACGTAGCCGATCCGGGCGTTCGCTGACACTAAGGATTGTTCTGCGGCGACGACATCAGGGCGCTGGCGCAAGAGCTCCGACGGCAAGCCAACAGCAGGCGCGGCAGGCGTGACCAGCGAATTTAATGGGCGTACGGTTAAGACCATCCCCGGTTGACCGACCAAGAAACCCAGCAGGTGTTCCGCTTGGGCCCGAGCCCGCCGGGTATCCGACAAAGCGGCGATTGCGGCCGAGCGGGCCACCTCCGCCTGCGCGCGATCATGGGCGCTGGCCGCCCCGACTTTGATCCGCTCTTCGGTGATCCGATATTCTTCGTCGCGGATATTTTTGATTTCTTCCGCCGCGGCGAGTTGGATATCGCTCGCCCGAACTAAGGCGTAGGTTCGCACCACCGAAGCCGTCAACGCCAGCTCCACTTGCAAACGTGCTTCGCTGACGCTTAAGAGTTGCGCCCGGGCGGCCTCAGAAGCGCGACGTAACTTGCCCCAGAAATCCAATTCGAAAGCCGTCGAGAGCCCGCCGCTATAAGAAGTCCGGTCACGGCCAGCAAAAGAAGTAATCGGCGAATAACCGTTATTGCTCACGGTATTTCGGCTTACACCCGCCCCCGCGTTCACCTGCGGCAACATAGCGCCGACGACTTCACTGAGACCGGCCGAAGCTTCTTCAACCCGGGCCACGGCAATCCGCAGATCCGTATTGGCCTTCAAAGCGTCCGCCACCAAGGCATCTAATTCGGTATCATGGAAACCCTTCCACCAATCGGCCAGGACGGGCTGCCCCGTCGTCGCTTTATTTTCAGGATAGGCCGTGAGCTCCGGCAACTTCGGCCGTTCGTAATCAGGCCCGACCGCGCAGGCGCAAAGCAACAGCGAGCAAATCGAACCGGCAAGGATGAGGTTTCTCATGCGCGGGGTTCCTTCCGGTCACCCGTAAGGACTTTGAAGAAAAGCGGAATGAAGAGTGTAGCCACAAAGGTATCAAAGAGCATGCCGCCAAAAACCCCCGTTCCCATGGAGCGGCGGGCACCGGCACCGGCGCCGGCAGCCAGAACCAACGGCACCACCCCGAGTACGAAGGCCATCGAGGTCATGACCAGCGGACGGAATCGGATGCGCGCCGCTTCAACAGCCGCTTCCGCCGCCGACTTGCCAGCATCACGTGCTTTGACGGCGAATGCGACAATCAGAATCGCATTCTTGGCCGCCAAGCCGATGAGCGTCACAAGGCCAATCTGGAAATAAATATCGTTCGAGCCGCCGCGCACGAAGATCGCGACCAGCGCACCGAGCAGTGCGAACGGAACGGTGAGGATGACGCCCACGGGCAGCGACCATTTCTCATACAAGGCCGCCAGGATGAGAAAGACCATCAGCAGCGCCATCGAGAACGCCGGGATAGCTGAGCTGGCCGAACGTTTCTCCTGCAAAGCCTGGGCGGTCCAATCGAGTTCATAGCCGGGAGGAAGATTCTCCGCGGCGATTTCCTCGACGATGCGCAAGGCCTCACTCGAACTTACTCCCGGAACGCTGCCGCCGATGACACGAGCGGCCACGAAACCTTGGTAACGCTCAATCTGATCGGGACCATAACTCTCACGAACGGTCACGAGCGAAGTCAGGGGCACCATCGAGCCATCACGGTCACGGACATGGACGCGACCGACGTCCTTGAGGGCCATGCGGTCAGAGGGCTCTGATTGCATAAGCACGCGGTAAGTACGGCCGGCGCGGGTGAAGTCGTTAACGTAGACCGAACCAATCGTGGTTTGAAGTGCGTCGTAAATTTCCGGCAGAGGTATCCCGAGGTCGCAGCGCGCACCTGGTCGACGTCCGCAGCGTATTGCGGCACGGTTGTGCGATAGAAGGTATTGATGCCCGTAAGTTTACTGTTCTGACGCAGGGCGGCCAAGAGTCCGTCAAGTACCTTACCGAGTTTGGCGGGATCGTCATCGTCTCGGGCCTGAAGGTAGAATTCGAAACCGCCGGCGGATCCGATACCGCGGATGGGCGGAGGATTCACGACGAAACAAAAGCCCTTGCGGGACTTAGCCACGGCACCAGTGAGCATGCCGCTGAGTTCTTCGGCGCTATACTTGCGCTGATCCCAAGGGATGAGCGGGATGAAGATCGTACCCGCGTTGGTCTTTTCGCCGCCGCCAATCAGGTCGAACCCGCTGATGGCGAAAGCATGAAACACTTCGCTCTTAGGCGCCGGCGTGGCCATGATTTCCGGGACGATCTCCGCCATGTAAGCACGCGTGCGCGAAACGCTCGCGCCGTCGGGCAACGAAACCACGCCGAGAACATACCCTTGGTCTTCGGAGGGAATAAAACCCCGAGGAATCGTGCGAATCAGCAAAACGTTAGCGGCGAGGATTGCGACGAAGATTCCCAGCGCGGCCTTCGGGTGGTCGAGCAACCAGCGCACGGTGCGCCCGTGCCAGGCGGCGACGGCATTGAAACGGGCTTCGAACCAGCGAAGAAAGCGGTTACTGTGCGGGGCTTCGGCATCCCGCGGACGCAGGATGAGGGCGCAAAGAGCGGGCGTAAGGGTCAAGGCGACAAAACCCGAAATCACGACCGCGACGGCGACCGTGATGGCGAACTGACGATAAAGAGCACCGGCAATACCGCCCAGGAAAGCAACCGGCACGAAAACCGATACCAGCACGAGCACAATCGCGATAATTGCGCCGCCCACTTCGCGCACGGAAGCAATGGCGGCGTCGAACGGCGACATGCCCTTCTCATGCATGAGTCGTTCGACGTTCTCCAACATCACGATTGCGTCGTCCACGACGATACCAATCGCGATCACCATGGCGAAGAGCGTCAGCGTGTTGATCCCAAAGCCGAAAAGCCACAGGCCGGCGAAGGTGCCGATCAGTGATACCGGTACGGCCAACATCGGGATCAACGTCGCCCGCCAACTGCCCAAGAAGAGGAAAACAACCAGCACAACCAGGATGCCTGCCTCGAAGAGCGTATGCTCGACTTCGCTGATGGAGGCTTTGACGAAACGAGTCGTATCAAATGGGATTTCGTAATCCACGCCGGCCGGGAAACGCTTCGAAAGCAGGGCTACCTTGGCTTTCACGGCATCGGCAACGTCTAAAGCATTCGCACCCGGAGCGAGGAAGATACGGATCCCGACGGCAGTCTGGCCGTCGAGGGTCGCCTGCTGTTCGTAACTCTGGGCGCCGAGTTCAAGCCGGGCCACGTCACGCAGACGCAACGTGCCCGCCGGGCCACCGGAGCGGATGATGATTTCGCCGAATTCCTCTGGCGTCGAAAGACGTCCGGCGGTGATGATCGGAATCGAGAAAGCTTGTCCTTCGGGCGTCGGCTCTTGGCCAAGTCGCCCAGCCGCATACTGGTTATTGGTCGCGCGGATGGCTTTCGTGACGTCACCCGTGGTCACGCCGAGGCGCGACATCTTGTCGGGTTGTAGCCAGACCCGCATCGAGTAATCGCGGGCGCCGAAGACACCCGCATCACCGACGCCCGGGACGCGTTTGATTTCGTCGACGAGATTGATGGTGGCGTAATTGCTAAGGTAGATGGAGTCGCGCGTGCCATCCCGGGAGATGACCGACATCGCCATGAGGATGTCGTTGGAGCGCTTTTTGACGATGACACCCAGTCGACGGGCGTCGTCGGGCAGGCGCGATTCCGCAATCTTCACGCGATTCGTTAGATTAATAATACAGAGGTCAGGGTCGGCACCCGGCTCGAAAGTGACGCTGATGGTTAGCAGCCCGGTCGACGACGCGTTGGAAGAATAATACAGGAGGTTGTCGGTACCGTTGATCTCTTCTTCAATCGGCGCAGCAACGGTCTTAATCAGCGTCTCAGCGGAGGCACCGAGGTATGACACGGTGATCGTGGCGACAGGCGGCGCGATTTGAGGATATTGCGCGACGGGCAAGACCTTGAAGGCGAGCAAACCCGCTAACACAATAACCAGCGAAAGGACGGACGCGAAAATGGGCCGCCGGACGAAAAATTCCCAGGACATCGCGGTGCTTTACTTGGCGGTAGGGGCGGCGACGACGGCCGGACGCGGCACGACCGGTGCGCCGGGTCGGACTTTCTGGAGATTATCCGTGACCAGACGATCGCCGGATTTGAGCCCGCTGAGAATCACCGCCGTGGGTCCGTTGATCTCGTCGACGACGACCGGTGCCATGACGGCGAGGTTCTTGTCGTCGGCGAGCCAGACGAAACGTCCTTGGGTCGATTGCATCAAGGCCGCGGCGGGAATGACGAAGCCAGCGGGAAGCGTGCGGCCGCGCACGCGGACGCGCACATACTGACCCGGAAGCAATACGGCCTGAGGATTAGGGAATTCGGCCCGCATCTGGACCGTACCCAGTCGCGATTCGATCTGGGCGGCGACGAAATTGACTTTGCCGGGCTGCGCGTAGACCGAACCGTCAGGCAATAAGACCTCCACGCCAGCCGCAGCCGCCTGAGATCCTTGAGAAAGAAAAAGGCGGGCGTATTGCTGCTCGGAAAGTCCGAACCGCACCCAAACCTGCTCACGCTGTACCACCGTCGTGAGAAGGCTATCGGCTCCCGGAGAAACCAGCGAGCCTTCCGAACGATTCAGGCGACCGGTAAAACCCGCGATCGGTGCGCGCACTTCACAGTAGGAAAGATCCAGCTGCGCGGCATGTAATTTTGCGTCCGCCACATCCCGAGCGCCCCGGGCGGCGGCCGCGGCGGCCTTCGCATCGGCCGCTTCTTTTTTACTCGCCGCATTTTTCTTCAATAACGCCGCTTGTCGTACCGACTCCGCTTCGGCTTGTTCAAAGCGCGCCTGCTCTTGCGAGAGTTGGGCGGCCGCTAATGAGAGGGCCACGGCATAAGGGGCCGGATCAATCCGGAAAAGCAGGTCACCCGCCTTGACGGAGGCACCCTCTTGATAAGATTGCGCCAAAAGGATACCGGTCACGCGGGCGCGTACCTCGACTTCCCGGGTGCCCTCGACTTGGGCCGTTAACTCAACCACCTGGGGGACTGGGGCCGAGGTTAGGACCTGCAAATTAACCATGGGCGCGGACATGACCGGGGGCGTCGCCGGCTTACATCCCGCGGCCAAGGCTAAAGCCATGACCCAGAAAAGAGACTCGACCACGCGGGTTTTACATACAGACATGTATGTAAAGGTATTTATCCCCCTATGGCTCGCAAGACGAAAGCGGAGGCTGCACTCACTAAAGATAGAATTGTCACCTGCGCCCGACAGGTCTTTGCCCGAGATGGCGTCACCAATACCTCGCTCGAAGAGGTCGCCCGCGTGGCCGGCGTGACCCGCGGGGCGGTCTACTGGCACTTTCGCAACAAGGCCGATCTCTTCATGGCCGTCCGCTCGCAGACTGGCCTCCTTATTCAACTGGGAGAGGCCCAAGGCGGCGACCCCCTGCAACGGCTGGAAAACGGCCTCCTCGAAGCGCTCCAGCGACTCAGCGATGAAACCGCGGCGCAGGAAACCTACGAAGTCATGCTCTGGAAATGCGAGTACGTGGGTGAGTTCGCCCAAGTGCGCGACGACCTGCTCAGCTCCGGCAACCTCTTCCTGGGCGATGCGGAAGCGCTTTATCGCGAAGCCCTTGCCGCTGGCATCGTCGCCGCCGACCTCGACCCGAAGACCGCAGCCCTGGCCACCTTTTGTTTTTACGCGGGGATATTAAAGATATGGCTCGCCGACACCCGGGGCACGATCTTGCGAAAGCGAGCCCAGCAAGCGATCGCGCACCACATCGCCCAACAACGACGGCCATCGCTCGCCACGACAAGGCAGGTTGACCGGCGGGGGCGGCCGGCCAAAGATTCCTCACCGTGAAGGCCCTCCCCTCCCTTCTCTTCGCCTTGCTCGCGATCGTCCAAACAGCGCGGGCCGCCGACCCGGACCCGCCGCAGACGCTGCCGATAATCTACGAGCAACCGGGTCCGAACTTCATCCTCCGGATCGACAACCGTCGTTACCAAGTGCCCAACGAGCTTAAGGAAGCCGTCGCCCGCCTCATGGCTTCAGCCAATTACCCGCGGACGAAATTGATTTACGAGGAATATAAACGGGCCTTGGGCGAAAAAGCCAAAGCGGACGCTACGCTCAGCAAAGCGGAGCAACAGCTCCAGCGTGCCATCAGCCGGACGGAACGCATCCGCGCGAATTTGGCCGCGCTGCGTAATCAGCTCATTCTCGCGCGCTCCACTTCACAGATCGAGGTCCGACAGGTCCTGATGTTGCAGGAACAAATTCTCCACGAGACCTCGAACCTGGCCGCCGCCGAAGCCCAAGAAGACCGCGAGCGCAGCCGCCTCGAAGAGGCCCGGCACGCAAATGAACCCACGATGCAACGCACCGAAAAAGCCAAAGACGATTATATCCGCGCCTTGGGCGACTACGAGAAACCGTTCGCCGAAATCCGCGCCCTGGCGATGTCGGCCGGCACGGCGCTCTAAACTTTAGCTAAACTCAACATGAAATCCCCTTATCTCCGCCTCATCTTTGGGCTTATGTTTTGCACATCCAGCATCTTCGGCCAAGGCGACCTCTTCGAACCCACCCTTCGTGAAGCGCTGGGCCGCTGATTTTTCCGCCACCCCGCTTGTAATCGGCAAAGCTCCTTCCAATTTAGTTAATGATGACCCGCAACTTCCGCTACTACGACTTAATCCTCGGCGCATTCGTGGCGGTGTTACTGTGCTCGAATCTCATTGGACCGGCGAAGGTCGTGCAGCTCGACCTGCCCTTCTTCGGCAAGACGGACTTCGGCGCAGGCAACCTTTTCTTCCCGCTCTCCTACATCTTCGGCGACATCCTCACGGAAGTCTACGGCTACGCCCTCGCCCGGCGCGTAATCTGGGCGGGCTTTGGCGCGATGCTCTTCGCGACGATCATGACCTGGGTCGTGCTCGCGCTGCCGGCTAGCCCGAACGAACCCTTCAGTGCGCAGCTGCAACCGGCGCTCGTCACGTGCTTCGGCGGCGGCTGGCGTATCGCCCTCGGCTCAATCATCGCGTTCTTCGTCGGCGACTTCCTCAACTCCTACGTGCTCGCGAAGATGAAGGTACGCATGGGCGGTAAGCATCCGTGGGCCCGCTTCATCGGATCGACCGTCGTCGGCCAAGGCATTGACAGCCTAATCTTCTACCCGCTCGCCTTCATCGGCATCTGGAGCCCGCAGACACTTCTCGCCGTGATGTTCGCCAACTGGATTTTTAAGGTGCTGGTCGAGGCGGTCATGACGCCCGTGACGACCATCGTCTGCGCCAAGTTAAAGGTAGCCGAAGGCGTTGATACCTTCGATACGGATACCGATTTCACGCCCTTCAGCCTCAAAGGCTAACCGTCCCGTAACCCGTTTAGGTGCCCTTTTCGACCCCCAATGGGGTTTAATGCGGATTTCTATCTTATTATCCGGGATTTTAGAAGAATCCATTGACACTTTCCCCCCGGACGCACACATCACCCTCAGTCAATTTCACTCAGGTAAGAGCCTCCCTTATAAAGGATGCAACAGTCGCGAGGGCGACTAACGGAAGAAGAAATAATATTCACCGTACCCGACCCCAGAGCTCCGTAGCTAGAGCTCTGGTCTTATTTGTTCGGATTTTCCGAAATCCATAACGAGCCGTTCCAACCGAACGGCTCGTCTCATTTTACCGGGACGCGCGACCTCGCCCAGCCGCTGTTAGCATCTTCCCAAAGTCGTCGTGCCCAAGACCGGACTCGAACCGGTAAGCCTTTCGGCGGCAGATTTTAAGTCTGATGTGTATACCATTCCACCACTTGGGCCGACACCCGCAACGTGCCGCTGTCCGACCAAATGGCAAATGGGAAAATCAGGCACCGGCTTTATCCAAGAGCGGCTGGCAGAGTCGGTAGGTCGCCGCGGTGATGAGGCAGGCCAAAACCAGCGCCGGCCAGAACCCCAAAGCAGCCCTTAATAAGAGCGGGAAAGCAATAAAGAGCACGAACGATGGAATGGTATAGGCCAAGATGGACCAATTAAGCGCGATGACTTTGGCCTGATCGCCCGTGTCCACCCACGTCCAGATCATCACCAAGAGGCTCGTCAAGGGCAGCGCGCAGAGCATCGCCCCCAGCGATATATTTCTTTTGGCCAACTCCGAGGCGCCCGTGATCACCGCGGCCGAAAGAAAGAATTTCAGAATCAACTGGAGGCTCATGGGCCTAACTTACCCGCATTCGACAGGCCTGCAAAGCCGAAGTTAACGGGACCGGCGAGTGTCGCCTTGCGCTTCCGGTTAAAGCCGACTTTCTTCACCTGACATGGATCGAATCGCCCAGACCTTTGCCCGCTGCAAAACCGAAGGCCGTCCGGTCTTCGTCAGTTACGTCTGCGCCGGCGATCCCGATGCCGCCACATCGAAACAGATCCTGCTCGCCCTGGCCCAGCACGGCGCCGACATCCTCGAAATCGGCATTCCCTTCTCCGATCCGCTCGCCGACGGGCTGACCAATCAGTTGGCCTCACAGCGCGCGCTCGAAGCCGGCATGACTTACGATGGCTTGCTGGACATCATCCGCGCGACACGCGCCGGCACCGATAAGCCTATCGTGCTCTATTGTTATTATAACCTGCTTTTTTCCTTCGGGGTCGAAAACTATTGTCGCAAGGTCCGCGCAGCCGGAGCCGATGGCCTGCTCGTCCTCGACTGCCCGCCCGAAGAAGCCGGCGACCTGATCGCGGCCAGTAAGCAGCACGACCTCGCTAACATCTTCATCGTGGCGCCGACCACGCCGCCCGCCCGCGTGGCTTTGATCGCTAAGCATGCTTCGGGTTTCATTTATTACGTCTCCCGCGCTGGCGTGACCGGCGAGCGTTCTGATCTGGCCTCCAATCTTTCCGCCGCCGTCCAGGAAATTAAGAAGCACACGACGCTGCCGGTTTGCGTGGGCTTCGGCGTTTCGACCGCCGCCCACGTCCAAGCGATTGCCAAAGTCGCCGACGGGGTCGTCGTCGGCAGTGCTCTGGTTAACGTGATCGCCGCCCATAAGGATAAGCGGGGCGAAGCTGCGGCCGCCGTGGGCGCTAAGGTGCGAGAGCTACTGGCGAAGTAAGTTAAGGGGTAGGGATAGGGGTCGGGGTAGTTAAACAAAATCAGGGGCTGCATGTCTTTTGCCATCTCCTACCCCTGCCCCTGCCCCCACCCCTACCCCTTCGCTATCCTCTAATCCCTTGACCAAGGGCCGTTCATCCGCACTTTCCCAATGGTCCTAACCTTCGTTGGGGCCACCGGAACCAACCGCATGGCCCAACAAGCATCCTGGACGAAAAAAGACCTCACCGGCATCGAAGAGCTATCTCGAGCCGAAATCGAATTTCTCTTCCAGCAAGCAGACGGCTTCCTCCCCGCCCTCGCCCCCGGTAAAGGACTCGACCTCATGCGCGGGCGCACGGTGGTCAATCTCTTCCTCGAACCCAGCACCCGGACGCGCACGGCCTTTGAAATCTCGGCCAAAAAACTCGGTGCGGAAGTGGTCTCAATCAACACGACAGCCTCTTCGCTGGTCAAAGGCGAGACGCTCCGCGATACGGCCCTTAACATCCGGGCGATGGGCGTCGACGCCATCGTCATGCGACACTCCTCCGCCGGGGCCGCACGCTACTTGGGCGAGGTCCTCGACATTTCGGTGATCAACGCCGGCGACGGCGCCCATGAACATCCGACGCAGGCCCTACTCGATGCCTTCACGCTCCGCCGCCACTTCGGCAAAGTCCAAGGCCTCAAGGTCACCATCCTGGGCGACATTCTCTTCAGCCGCGTCGCGCGCTCCAATATCCTCTGCCTGTCTAAGCTCGGTGCGGAAGTCACCTTGGCCGGCCCCGCCACGCTTGTCCCCGCCGCCCTCAAGGAAGCCTACCCGCAAGTCCGCATCGTCCATGATCTAAAGGAAGCCCTGAAAGACTGCGATGCGGTGATGCTCCTGCGCATTCAGCACGAGCGCCAAACGACGACCCACTTCCCTTCTCTCGGTGAATACACCTCGCAGTTCGGGCTCAATGTCGAGCGCGCGGCTTGGCTCAAGCCTGCCGCCGTGGTCATGCATCCGGGGCCGATCAACCGGGGCGTAGAAGTCGAAAGCGAAGTCGCCGATGGGCCGCGCAGCCTGATCCTCGAACAAGTGCGCAACGGTGTTGCCGTGCGCATGGCCGTCCTTCACCTCTGCACCGGAGCGATTGCCCGATGAACCCGCCCGACCTCTCCCCCCTCTGGATCCGCGGCGCCCGCGTGATCGACCCCGCCGCCCAGCGCGACGAAGCGAAAGCTGATATTTTTATTAAAGACGGGGTCTTCGTTGAGAAATTCTCCGCCGCCGAACAAGCCCAAGCCCGCGTCATCGATGGGCAAGGGCTCGTCGCAACCCCGGGCTTCATCGACCTCAATTGTCGCCTCGGCGAACCCGGACGCGACGCCCGCGAAACCGTCCGCACCGGCACGCGGGCCGCTGCTGCCGGCGGCTTCACAACCGTCGTCACGATGCCCGACTCCTTGCCGGCCGCCGATAATATCGGGACCATTCAACTCTTGCGCGAAATCTGCGCCCGCGATGCGGCCGTCCGCGTCCTGCCCGCCGGCACGTTGACCAAAGAACACGAAGGCAAGGCGCTGGCCCCTTTGGGTTCGCTTAAAAAAGCCGGCGTCGTCGCGGTCACCGACACGACCTCGGGCGTGCAGAACAACGAGATCATGCGTCGCGCCCTGGAATACGCCGCGATGTTCGACTTGGTCGTGCTCGACCATTGCCAAGATAGCAGCATGACGGAAGGCGGCCAGATGCACGAGGGCGCTTGGTCCCTGCGCCTCGGCCTTCGCGGCCTGCCCCGCGCCGCCGAAGAGATCGTGGTCTCGAGCGACTGTCTCCTCGCCGAACTCACCAAGGCCCGCATCCATCTGCAGCACCTTTCCTCCGGCGGCTCCGCCGAAATCGTCCGCCGCGCCAAGGCCCGCGGCCTCTCGATCACCGCCGAAGTTTCCGCCTTACACCTGCTACTGACCGACGGTGCCTTAGCCCGATACGATACGCACCTGAAACTCAATCCGCCCTTACGCGAAGAATCCGACCGGCTGGCCCTAATTGCCGCGCTCGTCGATGGTACCATCGATGCGATCTGCTCCGACCACTCGCCATGCACGGCGACCGAGAAGGATTGCGAATTTGACCAAGCCCCCTTCGGTGCGGCCACCTTGGAAACCACTTTCGCGGCCGCTTACGAAGCCATCGTCGCCGGTGGCCATGCGGACTTGGCCTTGCTTGTCGCGCGCCTCACTTCAGGCCCGGCCCGCGTGCTCGGCCTAAAAGCTGGCACCCTGCGCACCGGAGCCGACGCCGACTTGGTCTTGATCAACCCGAAGGCCCAATGGACGGCCACGATTGCCGCTCAACAATCCAAGGGAAGAAACAATCCTTTGGCCGAACGCGTGTTCTCGAGCCAAATCCGTTCAACCTATGTCGGCGGTCGCTTAGTCGGCGGCACCGCGTAATATGCCCGCCGAGCTGCAAGCGACTTTCGCTGGCTTCGGTCTCGCCGATTGGATTTTTGTCGGATGGAGCCTCGTCCTCAGCGGACTCGGACTTTACTCGTTAACGCGTGGCTATGCGCTCCCCGGTACCGACTATCCAGTCCGTCTCCGCGGACTGAGCGCCACGGCTCTGAGTTTCTTATCCCTCGGTCTTTTCTTTTTTGCGGTCTACTCCTCGGCAAGCCTCTTCACCAGCCTCTTCATCAAACCCAACGGTGCGACCCTCGGCCATCAGATGTTAGCCCAGTTCCTCGGCCAAATGGTGGGGGTCGGCACTTTGTTATTCTTGGGCAATATCACCCGAGGCACGGTGGCCTGGGCCCCCTCAGCCGTCCTCGAAGGCGAACCGCCGCCGCCCGTCTTTTCAAATTTCAAAAACGAACTGCGCTTCACCTGGGAAGCCTGCACGCTGCGCAACTGGTTGGGGTCCTTCCTCTCCGTCGTTGGCTTGGCCGTTTTAGCCACCTTGGCTTGGAAAGCTTTTTATTGGTTCTGCAGCCTGCAGGGCCAAGTACTTCCCGAAGAACCGCAACAACTCGTGGAAACTCTGGCCAAATGGAACGGACCAGCCTGGCAACTGTGGGCAATCTTCCTCGCCATCGCCATTGGTGCGCCCGTCGTCGAAGAACTGGCTTTTCGCGGGACGCTTTATAATTCTCTTAAAGGCTGGCTGCCACGCGGGTATGCCATCGTCGTGACGGGCCTACTCTTCGGCATCGTACACGGCAGCGCGGCGGCTTTCTTGCCGCTTTTCGCCTTTGGCTGCTTCCTCTGCATCGTCCGAGATCGCTTCGGCCTCTTCACCTGCATGGGCGTCCACGCGGCTTTTAATGCCCATAACTTTTTCTGGCTCTTGCTCGCGCCCACCGCTTCGACTAAATTCTAGACCATGGGCGCTCTGACCTCTCATGCCGCGCAAAGTGTGGCGACGTTGACCGAGGAAGAAATTATCCGGCGCGTCGTCGCGGCCCTCGCGGAAGTCTGCCCACCTTTTCCCGCCGGCCCCGGTGGTGATTGCGCGATTTTTCCGGCCACGGGCGGAAGGCTTTATCGCGTTAGTACCGTAGACTCGGTCCTGCTTGGGCGGCATTTCGATCTTTCCTGCAGCGGTATGCGTGCCGGTGCTAAATTAGTAAACCGTAACTTAAGCGACTTGGCCGCCGCCGGTGCCAGCCCTTCGGACAGTCTCCTTTCCCTTCTCATCGGGCCCGACGTAGACGCGGCGTGGTTGATTGATTTTGCCCATGGTGCCGGGCGGGCCGCCGCCCAAGCCGGACTCACGGTAGTCGGCGGCGATGTTTGTCGCGCCGCGACTGGTTCCTTTGCGGCGACGCTCGCCGTCCAAGGTTTCTCGCACCGCATCCTGACCCGGCGGACCAGCCAGCCTAGCGATACCCTTTTTGTCACCGGCCAACTCGGCGGTTCGATTTACGGCAAGCACCTCGACTTCAAACCGCGCCTCGCGGAAGGTGAATGGCTTTGCGGACGCGGCGAAGTCACAGCCTGCACGGACCTCTCCGATGGGCTGGCGAAAGACCTGCCAGGCCTGCTTGGCTCGCAACGCAACGCCCGCCTTGAGCTGTCATCCTTGCCCATCTCGGAGGCCGCCCTCGCCCTCTCTCGGGCCGATGGCCGCCCCGCCTTAGAACATGCCCTGCAAGATGGTGAAGATTATGAACTGCTCTTCACCGTCAGCGCGGACCGCGCGGATTTATTAGAACGCGACTTCAGACAGGCTTTTAAAGCCACCGGGATCACCCGAGTGGGAAGCATCGAAACGGGCGAAGGAAAGGCCTATAACCTCGCCAGCGGGCAACCGCTCGTGGGGCGTGGCTTCGGCCATTTCGCCTGAGCCGACGAGCCACAACCGTAACCCTTCAGAGCTTAAACTGCCTGATGATCACGAAGAGGGCGAAGATGAGCGAACAGCCTGCGAATGTCACCGTGGTCGTCTCGTAAGTCGCCAACAGACGTAAGACCGTATCCAGCAAAGTAAGGCATTCGCGCGTATCGGTCTCGGCCTTGTTCAGGGAGGCCGTCGCATTCTGGTCCGCTTCTTCGACCTTCTTGTTGTCGGATTTAAGCGTATCTCCCGGACCGATGAGGACCGTCATCGTCGCCGTGGACTTCATGGCCTTTTTATAAGCTTCGACGGAGCTTTGGATACCGGCGGTGGCATTGCGTACTTTCTCGGTGGTATCTTTAAGTTCATGGCTGAACCAAAGACCCGCGAGGGAAACCAGCAAGGTCACCACGACCATGCCGACGATGCCGACTTCTGCTTGAACGAGGCCGCCCTTGAGGGGACGGCGCGATGATCGTATTTTGCTCATAGTTTTAATAATTTGGGTATGAAAGTTAGGCCGCGCGCGGACGGCGACGCGGGCGGACGGCAGGCAGCACGGTGGCCGCAGGCTTCTTCTTGGGGGTGGAACGTTTTCGGCCCGACGAGCGTTTTCGGCGGGAAGGCTTACGCCGGGCTTGCTTGTTCATCCCCAACTTCTGCTGGATGGTGAAGGTCATCCAGTCCACGAGTTCGGGCGAAAGCGCCCCCGTGAGACCTTGGATGATGGCCTTGTTGATAGCCGAGAGCTCCCACTGGAAAGTGACAAAAAAAGCGATAATTGAGAAGATCGCGGCCGCCAAGACATGCTTGAGCGAACGCACCCAGTGCGCCGTCGCCGCTTCATCGATGAGCAGCCGGCCGACCATCGCCGCTGCGCCGATCAATGAGACGATCCAGCCCCCATGACGGAACGCAAGAATCGCGGCCGCGAAATTATTTGCGGCGTTCGGCCCCTTGCCTGCCTTGATCGCCAAGACCGAAGCCTGGGCAAAACAATCCATCAACATCGGCCGATCCCTTCAATTTTACCCCGTTGCGACAAGGGCCGGCGAAAGCATGGACGAGAGAGGGGCACGGGGTAGGACGTAGGTTAAGCCAGACCTGTCTAGTAACTAAAATAAGGGAAGCCTCGGACCGAACTCAATCACCAACCGAAGCCGCTCAGAGGGCCTTTTTTCGGGCCGGGCGCCCTTCGTCGACTTCGATATAATCGAACATCGTCTCGATTCCTGCCTCCCCGGTAAGACCGTTCTCTTTCAACCGACGAACGAGCACCTCGTTCGCCTCATCGCGCCAGCCGCGCTTTGTCATAAAACCGTTCCAGATTTCGATGTCATTCGGCGAAAGTTTACGACCTCTGGCCTCGGCCCAGACGCAGACTTGCTCATCCGTCACTTCCGGCTGACCGAGGACCCATGCGCGCAACTCATCATACTTAATCCCTAAATATTGGCAGCACCGGTCATCGAAAGCTTTGCCGAGATTATTGACGAAATCCGCGTGCAATTGACCACGGGCATGCAGGCGCAGCTTGTCGACCAAGCGAGGTAAGTAAACCATACCGCGAACGGTTTCATAAGGGCCACGGAGTCCAGGAACAATCGGCATACCTGTGAAAGAAAGCCGCTTGAGGGCGATTGGCAAGAGGACAGGCAGACGATGTGTCCGCTTGCTCTCCCTCGGTCGCGCTCCATTAATTTCGTACCCCACCCCGCTGCTCTCCCATGCGCCCTATCCTCTGGCTCGTCCTTCTTTGCACCGTCGTTGGTCATGCCGCCAAGGACGCTCCGGCGGCCAGCGCCGCGAGCGATAGCCCAACCCGCTTCGATAAAGATATCTTGGCGTTCGAAGCCTTGGACAAAGCCAATCCGCCGCCGCAACACGGGCTGCTGCTGACGGGTGCGAGCACTTTCCGCCGCTGGACCGATGCCTTAGAAGTCTTCAAGGCCTACCCGACGATCAACCGCGGCTTTGGCAGTTCAAAGACCACCGACGTTCTCCATTACATGGACCGGATTACCTTACCGTATCACCCCCGGGTCATCGCTTACCACTGCGGCAGCAACGATTTGAATTATGATAAAGCCACGGCGGCGGAGGTGGCCGGACGCGTCCGCACCTACTGGAGCCGAGTCCGGGCCGAGAACCCGGGCTGCGTGATGATTTTACTTTCGATTACCCACGCGCCTTCACGGCGAGCCTTCTGGGATGAAATGAAAAAGACGGACGCGGAATTCCAGAAAATCGCCCAAACGGAAAAAGGCGTCACCTTCCTGGATATCAATCCGGCCCTCAATCTGCCCGACGGCGAACCGCGCGAAGGAGCCTACGTCAAAGACAACCTTCACCCCAGCGAACAAGGTTACAAGGCCATCGCGAAATTACTTCTACCCGCCGTCGCTCAAGCTTGGCAACAGACCGCGCCGGCCTTCTCTAAATAACCCTTACCTTATGCGACCCTCTCTCTGGTTCTCGTGCTTACTCGCCCTCACCGCGCTCGCGGCTGACGCAACCAAGCCTCATATCCCGCTCGCCCAGCAGCCGCTGCGCATGGCCAAGGATATCGCTGCCTTCGAAGCCGCCGATAAGGCCAACCCGCCGCCCCAGCACGCCCTGCTCTTCTCCGGCGCCAGTACGCTACGCATGTGGAAAAATGTCGGCGAGGAGATGAAGCCCTACCCGGTGATCAACCGCGGCTTCGGCGGTTCGTACACCACCGAAGTCCTCGGCTACATGGATCGCATCACGCTGCCGTATCACCCGCGCGTCGTTGTGTTCCAATGCGGTGGCAACGATGTGAATGCCGGCGACGAGCCGGCCGCACCTATCGCTCGCATCCGCGAATACCTTGCACGCGTCCGCAAAGAGAATCCCGATTGCGCCTTCGTTTTCATGGCCACCACCCGGGCACCTTCCCGCAAGGCGAAGTGGGATCTCCTGGACGACTTTAACCGCCAGCTCAAAAAATTGTGTCAGGAAGGAAAGAATCTTTGGTACTTGGACATCAACACCGCCCTCAACCTGCCGAACGGCGAAGGCAAGCCAGGGCACTACTTGAAGGACAATCTCCATCCCGATGTCGACGGGTATAAAGCCATCGCCGGAGTGCTGAAGCCGGCCGTCGACGCCGCCTGGAAGGCGACGGAAGCAGCCTATACCGGGAAATAAGGTGTCAGCGCCTGGGTAGGGTTGAGCGCCCTCGCTCAACCGCGGCTGACCAAGGGTGGTCAGCCCTACCTATCCGAGGCAGGTCGGCCTAAGACGGAATTTTTACCCATACTCCATCCTCGATACTCGGCCACGAGTCGTTGATGCTCTGGCCGCTCGATGCACGAACCTTCCGCCACTCCTAACGCCTCCGAGCGTTTTCCGAACGGTCCTTTCGTCCGCTATATGTTCGGCGAAGGGATTTCGATGACTGGTACCTGGATGCAAGCCATGGCACAGGGCTGGGTGATGGCCAGCCTCACAGGCAGCAGTCTGGCTATCGCCGCAGTCAATTTTGCCGGCGGCCTGCCGATGTTAATCCTCTTCCGTATCGGGGGCATGTATGCCGATAAATACGACAAGCGCTTCATCCTCCAAGCCTGCCAGCTCGCGCAGATTACCTTCGCTGTCGTGATGGGTACACTGATCGCGCAGCACCAGCTCCAGATGTGGCATGTGATTGTGTGCGCGACTCTGCTGGGCGTCTCCAGTTCTTTTGAGATGCCCGCCGCCGCCGCCATTGTCCCCGAACTCGTCGGCAAAGAACACGTCGCTCGCGCCATCGCCGTCGACCGCGCCGTCTTCCACGGCACCCGCCTCGTCGGACCGGCCATCGCCGGCTTCCTGGTCGGCTCACTCGGCGCCGAATGGGCCTTCTATATCAATGCGGTCTCTTTCCTCGCTCTCATGATCGCACTGGCGACTCTGCCTCCGCGCCCCAAAGGCACGCAGGAGCAGGAAGAGAAACGCCAAGGCGGCATGGGCGCGGGATTCCAGCATCTCCGGAACGACCCCACCAGTTTCGCCATGGTGACCCTACTGGCGACCAACACCCTCTTCGTCTTCCCGACGATGATCATGCTGCTACCAATCTACGGCCAACACATCCTCAAGCTCGACCCCCAGCACATGGGACTGCTGATGTTCAGCTCCGGGATCGGTTCGGTGATTGGCTCGGTCGGGATCATGTTCCTTCCGCGCTCGGCGCGGCAGACGGTCATTGCGATGACGATGGTAATCATCTGCGGGGCACTCATCAGCCTGAGCAAAGCTGACGTCTTTCTCTGGGCGGCCTGTACACTCACCTGTCTGGCTTTCGGCGTCTCAACCCTGGTCGGGCTTGCTAATACCATCGTGCAGGAACGTTCGCCGGAAGAAATCCGCGGACGCGTCTCTGCCATCGCCGGACTGAGCTTCTTCGGCTTCCTACCCTTTGCGGGACTTATCATGGGCTGGTTTGCGGATCATTTCGGCGTTCGCCCGGTGCTCTTCAGTTCCGCCTGCGCCTACGCGGTCATCGGCTGCATCGTCATCGTATGGGGACGCCGCGGGATGAACCGGGAAGCGTCGACCTAAGCGAGGGCGCACAACCCTACGCAATACAACTAGGGCAGCACGCGGTGCTGCCCCTACCCTATTTCTCGCGAACCTGCTCGCCTAAAAGTGGTGCTCCCGTTGGGAGTCGAACCCAAATCGCCGGCTTCGGAGGCCAGCATTCTATCCATTGAAATACGAGAGCGTGAAGCAGTTAAAATCCCGTGAATTGATATTTAGTCAATCCTTCCCGAGTGGCGAAGCGGGCCGGCTTTATTTTTTCGTTAAAACCCGATCCGCGAAATTGAGGGTGTTTTGCCAGTCTTCCGCATTGATATCATGCTTACCCGGACGCACGTGGTAGCCGATGGTCTGCCCGATAGGTTGGCTGATTTTAGGATAATCCTTCGTCCCCAAGCCCGGCAGGCCCAAGACATGGTAGACGGGATCGGCATGCACGGCTCCTAGAAATTCACCGAGCGGATCAGCCCACAGGTCTTCGGCGGCACTGGCGACGTAAAGCGGACGCGGCGCCACGAGCGCCAACAAATAATGCTGATCGAGCGGCATCAGTTCCTCTTTTTCCGAGTAGGTTTCATAGCGCGCCGTGAACCAATACGGAAACCCTTTGCCTTTATAGTGCCCGGAGATGACGCCCACGGTCTCGCCGAAAATCCGCTTGCCGAGAGCGGCGCCACCGCAACCGGAATCATTGGATATAACTAAAGCGAATCGCGTATCCTGCGCGCCCGCCCAGAGCGAAGCTTTACCCAAACGCGAATGTCCAATGACGGCGACCCGCTTCGCATCGACCAAGGGATTTTTCTCCAACGCATCGAGCGTGCGCGAGAGGCCCCAGGCCCAAGCGCCGATGCAACCCCATTGACCATCGGCCCATTGCGTCTGCGTGCCCTGCGGCGAGAGCGCCGCCCGGTACGATTCCTTCCAGCCTGCCGGATGGTCGGGCTCGAAATCTCCATCATAGACGGTCGCCATGCCATAACCCCGGGCGATAATCATCTCCAGTTGCCAACGCGCCGCCTGGGCTCCGCGACTCGCCTCCGTGGCGCGATTGGCCTTGTCGACCGTCGTCCATTGCTTGGAAACCCAAGTCGACGGCAAGAAAACCGCGGCATCCGCCACCGTCGTGTGATTGCCTCCGAAGTTCAGCCCCAAGAACACCGGAGCCGGCCCCTTAATGCCGTTGGGCGTATAGAGTAGCAGGTCGAAGGCCGGCCCCTTCTTACCGATGGGCCAGACTTTCCATTGCGACCGCGTGGCCTTTCCGCCCAGGGCCTGCTTATCCTCTTCCCGCACCTCAATCACCCTCTCGGCCTGCGCCGCTTGGGTATTCGGCGTGCGTCCGAAAATATTTTCTTCCACCAGTTTCATCACTTCCGGACGCCGCACGGATTCCCACGTTTTCGCATCGGTGACTTTTCTGCCATCGGCGCAGATTAGCGGATCAGGCAAAATATACGGCGGTACTTTCGCCTCCTCGAGGATCGTAGCCGGAATCGCGGCCAACATGAGCAGGGGTAAGAGCATGGTGCGACTATGGGCCATCGTCTTCGAGGGGGCAAGACAGAGGTAGGGGCAGCACCGCGTGCTGCCCTCGTTGCATCAGGTAGGGTTGAGCGCCCTCGCTCAACCACGGCTGACCAAGGATGGTCAGCCCTACCTTGAGACAAAACTCAAAGGGAAACCGGAGACCGGATAGTTAGCTGGGGCACATGACCGCAGCATAAATTCCGGTCTCCGGTCTCCCCTTTCTTAGCCGCCCGTGCCCACGTGTCACCATGCCCACGTGCCCCCTCGCGGCTTCAGCCGCGCCCTGCTTCGCAGCAGTTCACCATGCCCACTTGCCCCCTCGTTGGAAGTTTTGGCGTTTATCGTTCCCAAACTTCAAACGCATACCCCAAGCCATCCTGCATACCCTTCTTCGACGAAACGAGCTTGGTGAAAGTGTGCTGCCAATCGGCGGGGAAGAAACGGTCGCCATCGAAATCGCGGTCGATGCGCGTGATGAGCAAGCGTTCACAAAGCGGTAGCCCCTCGGCGTAGATCCGCTCTCCCCCCGTGATCCAAACCGGGCCCGGCCAAGGCATCGCCTGGGCGAGAGCCAAGGCTTCCGTCAGATCGGCGGCCTTGGCCGCGCCCGGGAATTGCTTCCCCGCATCGCGCGAAACCACCACGGTCCCCCGCCCCGGCAAAGCCTTTCCTAATTCGGCATAGCAAGCAGGGCCCTCGATCATGACCCCATCCTGGGTCTGCGACATAAACCAAGCCAAGTCCTCGGGGAGATGCCAAGGCAGACGCCCTTCGACGCCAATCACCCCGTTTTGGGCGACGGCAACGATGCACTGGACGGGCTTAGCCACGGCAAAAGGGATAAAAGGAAGCCTCCCAAGCGCAAGCGCAAGGGCACCCCCTCCGACTGATTGACAGCCGCCAAAGGGCTTGGCAAGTTGGCGGGATGATTACTTGGCTGCAGAACGCCACCGGCAAACACCATCGTCTGATCTTCGGCTTCTTGCTGGTGATCATCGTGGTCTCCTTCGTCTTTTACGGTTTTGCCGGTCGCGGCGCCCTCAAAGGCTCGGGGTCCTACATGTACCTGGGCGTCGACCTTAACGACCCCTCCATCCGCCTCCGCCATCGCGATGCCCAGTTCTTCGCGAACATGACCGGTCAACGCATGGACAACGTCAGTCTCCAACAGCGCGTCGCCGAACTCAGCTTGGCCAATTCCCTGAATATTCCCGATCCCTCCGAAGCCGAAATCCGCAAAATCGCCAAAGACGCCACGATGCCTCCGGACGCTAAAGCCGAAGGTGATACGCTCGGTAAATTCATCGATTTCGCCTCCAAGCAGTTAAACGCCTCGGATCTGGAAACCCGCGCCCGCTTCGAGTCCTTCATCAAGGACACTTGGCGCATCAACAAGGCGATGACGATTCTCTCCGGTGGCGGTCACGCCACGGCAGCCCAAGTCAAACGCATCCTGGATCGCGAACGCGCCAAATGGACGGTAGACGCCGCCACACTCCCAGCGGCCAATTTCAAAGCCACGATTGCCGACGATGAAGCCAAGGCCAAAGCCTCTTTTGAAGCCAATAAAGAAACTTACCGCTTGCCCGCTAAAGTCGAAGTCAGCGTCGTGACCATCACGGACGTCGCGGCTGACACGTCCCCAGTTTCGGACGATGAGGTGGTCACTTTCGGCTATAATGTTGCCGAGAAATTTAAATTCGAGACCGGTAAGGTGAAGGAACAAGCCTTGGCTCGCCGAGGTGAGATCGAGAAATTAATCCGGGCCGAACGCGCGGTCACCAACCTCGCTGGTTTGATTTCCGACGAGCTCTCCGAGAAATTCGCCGTAGATGCGATTAAGGCCGATAATCAAGGGTTTAATGCTTGGCTCAAGGCCAAGAAGGCGACCCTCACCGCTCTCCCAGCCTACGACGCCGGCAGCCCTCCGGTGAACGACAAAGTGCCCGCCGAAGCTTTGCGAGCCGGCGGCGATCTCACCGAAAAAGAATGGCGCACCGACGTCTACCGTACCGAACAAGGCGCCGTCTTCGTTCTACTCAACAAGCGCGCCGAATCACGCTTGCCCGAATTTGCCGAAGTCAAGGCTCTGGCCTTGAGCAACTGGAAAGCCACGGAACGTTCTCGCCTGCTGACCGAGGAAGTTGGCCGTCTGAACAAAGCCCTGCTCGCCGACCAGGCCGCTGGCAAAAGCTTCACGGAGAGCGCCAAGGCCCTCGGCCTGACCGTTTCCTCGCCCGCCGCCTTCACCGCTTTCACCGTACCTGAAAACCTCACGGGCGTGACCGAGAACACCGGCCAACTCATCGAAGTCGCCGGTGTCGGAAAAATCACCGCACCCATCCGGACGCGCAATGGCGATTATGTCTTCTTGCGCCCCGCTAAATCCGAAGTCCCTAAAGATGACTCCACGGCCGAAGAAACTAAATTGTTCGTCCAACGTATTTCCGGTCGTAACGCTTATTTCACTTCGATGGGGCTCATCCAAGATCTGACCGCCCCGCCGGAACCTGAAGCCGCCAAATAAATCCAGGCCGGACGTTCTGAAAAGGCGGCACCAGCCGCCTTTTTTATTCTTATGAATAATCGGCCTTCGCCCGAACCTGGGGGGCAAGGATGCTTCTCCAGAAAACCGCGGGTCCGCCGAGCTTTCAGGCCCCGCGGACCCTCCCGGCTCTTTTCCGCTTCCCCTCACCCCTTCCCTGCCTCCAAATGGCATGACGGAGGCTGATTCCAGCCCACCCCCCTTCTTCTCCCGCATGTCCCAAGTCCGCGTCCGCTTCGCTCCCAGCCCCACCGGCTTCTTCCATATCGGAAGCGCCCGAACCGCCTTGTTCAATTGGCTCTACGCCCGGCATACGGGCGGCAAATTCATCCTGCGCATCGAGGATACCGACAAAGAACGTAACTCGGAAGCGTTCCTGAAGATCATCCTGGATTCGATGCATTGGCTGGGGATGGATTGGGACGAAGGTCCCGGGGTCGGCGGCGATTTTGGTCCTTACTTTCAATCTCAACGCACCGAACTTTATCGCGCCAAGCTCAAGGAGTTAGCCGACAAAGGCCGGGCTTACGAAAAAGACGGTGCTTGGTGGCTCCGCCTCGAAGGCGCCCGTTCCACCGTCTTCGACGACCACCTTAAAAAGGAAATCGAGAAAGTAGAGGCCGCACCGATGGTGCTCGAAGACCTCGTCCGCGGCCGCGTCGAACGCGCCGAAGATCGCGACTTCGTGCTCTTCCGTTCCAACGGCGAACCGGTCTTCCACTTCGTCAACGTCGTCGATGATATCGAGATGAAGATTACCCACGTGATCCGCGGCGAGGATCACCTCTCCAATACGTCGAAGCACCTCGAGATCTTCAAAGCCTTCGGCGTGACTCCGCCCCTCTACGCCCACATTCCGCTGATCCTCAAGACCGACGGCCCGGGCAAGATGTCCAAGCGCGATCGCGGCGCCCTCATCGAGGAATATCAGCAACGCCGCTACCTACCGGCCGCAGTTCGGAATTACCTTTGTCTATTGGGCTGGACGCCCGCCGACGGCAAAGAAGTCATGCCCATCGAAGAGATCGTCCGGCAGTTTGAAATCTCGGCCGTCCACCAATCGAATGCCCGCTTCGACGAACGCAAGATGTCGCACGTCAACGCCCAGACCTTGCGCCTGTTGCCGCCCGCAGAGTTCGCCGCCGTCGCCCGACCCATCTTGACCGAGACCGGTGTCGTCCATGCCGATATTTCGGACGCCCGCCTGACCGAGGTCTTGGGCATCGTGCAGGAGAAAGTGGTCTCCGTGGAACACCTGCCGGAGTTCCTCGCCTTCTTCTTCACGGATAAGTTTAATAAGGACGAAAACGCCTTGGCGAATCTTTCCAAAAAAGGCGGCGATCCGGTGGCCCGCATCCGCGAACTGTTGCCGACGCTCACCGCCGCCGTCTGGGAGGAAACCGCGCTGGATGCCGCTTTCACCGCCGTCGGTGCGACGCACGGCCGCAAGCCTACCGACTACTTCGCCCCCGTCCGCTATGCGATTTCGGGTCAAGGCGGCGGTGCGCACCTCCTCGGCGTCCTGCGCGTCCTCGGCCGCGACACTACCCTCGCCCGCCTCCAAGCCTTCGCCGCCTAATCCCACCTTTGCACTTTTGCACAGGCGCTCGCGCCGATTTGCACTTTTGCACCTTCCCTACGATTCTCACCCATGTCCTCCGACACCCCTCTTTCGGCGCCCACTCCGCGTCACTTCATCCAGCAGATCGTGGATGCCGACCTCGCGGCGGGTAAACATGCCGTCGTCGCGACCCGTTTCCCACCCGAGCCCAACGGCTACCTGCACGTCGGCCACGCCAAATCAATCTGCCTCAATTTCGGTTTAGCCCTTGAATTCAAAGGGCGTTGTCACCTCCGGATGGATGACACCAACCCGACCAAAGAAGACATCGAGTATGTCGATTCGATCAAGGAAGATGTCCGCTGGCTGGGCTTCGACTGGCACGAACACTATTACCAGGCCTCCGATTATTTCGACCGCATGCACGCCGATGCGATCAAGCTAATCAAATTGGGGAAGGCTTTCGTCTGCCACCTCACGCTGGAACAAATGAACGCCTACCGCGGCGACCACAAGACGCCCGGTAAAAACAGCCCAACGCGCGATGCTTCCGTTGAAGAAAACCTCGCGCTCTTTGAAAAGATGACCCGCGGAGAGATCGATGAAGGCAAGGCGGTGCTTCGGGCCAAGATCGACATGGCCTCGCCTAATTTCCACCTGCGCGACCCCATCATCTATCGCATCCGCAAGACCTCGCACCACAACACCGGCGACAAATGGTGCGTCTACCCGATGTACGATTACGCCCACCCGCTCGAAGACGCCTACGAAGGCATCACGCATTCCATCTGCACGTTGGAATTCGAAGTGCATCGCCCCTTCTACGATTGGCTCCTGCGCACGCTCGACACCCCCGCCAAACCGCAACAGATCGAATTCGCCCGCCTCAACCTGACCTACACCGTCATGTCTAAGCGCCGCCTACTCGAGCTCGTTCAGGAAAAGCGTGTCACCAGCTGGGACGACCCGCGGATGCCCACGATTTCCGGCATGCGCCGCCGGGGTTACACGCCCGCCGCCATCCGCAAGTTCTGCGAAACCATCGGCGTCACCAAGCACAACTCACTCACCGATGTCGCCCTGCTCGAACACGCCATCCGCGAAGACCTTAATAAGACCTCGCCCCGTTTCATGGCTGTCCTCGATCCCGTCCGGCTCGTGATCGAAAATTACCCGGCCGACCAAGTCGAACACTTGGA
>CAINMU010000106.1 GCA_903850885.1 uncultured Opitutia bacterium
CGATATCGGCGCCATGACCATGGTGCTTTATACCTTCCGCGAGCGCGAGGATATTTTCGATGTGCTGGAAGCACTGACCGGCATACGCATGCACGGGGCCTACTATCGACCCGGCGGTGTGTATCGCGATCTGCCCGATCAGATGCCGAAGTACAAGGAAAACCAGTTCAAGAACGCGCAGACCCGATCGCACTGCTCAAGCGCGTCTCGAGCCGCGTCGTGACCATGCATGCCTCTGACCGTTACCTCATCGAAGGCACGGTGGAAGATCTCCGAAAGGAAGAAGGCGGCGCCGCCGGCTACGCCAAGCGGCTGCGCCACGGCGAGATCGGCAAGGGCCTCAACGTCTACGATGCCATCTTCACCGAGCTCAAGCGTGTCGGCTTCGTGGGCTGGATCAGCATCGAGGACGGCGTCGACGGCATCGACCAGCTCCGCCGCAGCGTCGACTTCCTCAAACGCAAGACCGCCCAGCACTGGGGCTAAGCCATGAAAGCATTCGCCCTGATAGCATCCGCTCTCGTTTGCCTGAACGCGTGTGTCAGCCCCAGCGGCGACGTCGCTTCCCTCCGTCGAGCCTTCGAGTCGGCAAAGCCGGGCGATACGCTCGTGATCCCGCCGGGTGACTACGCCTTGGACGGCGCGGTGCCGATTCTACTCAAGTCGGACCTGACGGTCATCGCCGAGGGCGTGACGTTCAGACTACCGTATAGGATGGGCGACAAGGCCCGGGCGGTGGTCTTTCAGGGAGAGAACGTCCGCAACCTGATCTGGCGGGGAGGCCGCTTCGTGGGCCACGTCTTCGATCAGTCACGCTCCGATAATACCTGGGAGCCCAACGTGAACACCCGCGGCATCCTCATCACGACGTCCGTCGGGGGCCACACCGAGAACCTGCGCTTCGAAGGTGTCCAGTCCGACGGCCTAGCGGGCGCGGCCATCACGATCCTGGGCGCAGAAAAGAAAGGTACGGAGAAGGAAGTCCTCACCTATGCGAAAGGCGTCCACGTCACAGACTGTCGCTTAGAACGCACCGGAAAGTATATGTGGGATTACGGCTATCTCTGGCAGATTACCGTCTGGCCGGAGGAATACGGCCCGACTGAACACGCCCATGCGCGGAAATACTTCCGTAACGACCTGATTCGAGGTGGCGTTAAGATGGAAGCCGGCGACGACCGCGTGTTCTTCGCCAACACGAAGCTGCTACCGGTCTCGAAAGTGCGCCAGGGACCCGAAGTCGCCAGGGGTTATGATTCCCTCTGCTTCTTCGGGGACACCCTTCCTTCCAACCTCGTCCGTGGACGCCAGTATTTCGTCGTCGAAAGCACCCCGACCTACGTCCGCATCGCCGATAAGCCCTTAGGCGCCCCGATCCGCTTCCAGACCTCCGCCGGGCCGAAGACTAAGCTGATTACCCAGCTCTTTTTCGCCCACCTGGCCCTCTACTCACCGAACGGCGCCGGCCCGGGCAAGGGCGCCCTCGACCTAGTCGGCTGCGAGGACGTGGACGTCCGTGGCAATACCCTCAGCGCCCTGGGCGACACGATGCACATCCAGAAGAGCCGCCGGATCGTCTTCGACCGTAACCGGATCACGGGCTCACGCATGGGTGCCTTCTTCCTCGCCGAATTCTGCCAGCAGGCGCTGATCACGGATAACTTCGTCGACGGAACCAACGGCTCCCGCGTGGTCAGCATTGAGAAGTCCTGCACGGACGTCGTGGTCCGCGGCAACACCTTCCGCAACGGCGGCCGCGGCTCCTGGATCAATCAGCCGCACAATCTCACGATGGAAGATAACGTCTTCGAGCATAATACGACCAAGTGCGAATCCGACCCCCAGCGCGGACGACGCAGCTTCGTGACCGGTGAGTACGAGGAATACGCCGAGATGTATTTCACGACCTACGAAGCGGGCGGTACCTACGGGAACGTCATCCTGCGAAATAACCGCTTCATCAGCGGCCCGAATGCCAAGCATGCCATGACCTTCATGCCGGGCGGCTCGCAGATCATCATCCAAGGCAACCGCTTCGAAGGACCGGTCCGGGATATCCCTGCCGCGCAAGGATGCTCCGGCATGGACATCTCGGGTAACACCGGACTGACTCCCTGACATGAATCCGGAAATCGTCCGCCCCAACATCGTCGGCCTCGGCGAAGTGCTGTGGGATGTCTTTCCGGACGCGGCCCACTTCGGCGGCGCACCAGCCAACTTCGCCTGCCATGCCGCCGGCCTCGGTGGTGACGCCTGGGTCGTAAGCGCAGTAGGCCAGGATAAACTAGGGGACGACGCCCTGGCCTCCCTTTCGACCAAAAACGTCCACACCCTCCTCCTCCAGCGCAACGAACACCCGACCGGCACGGTCACGGTAACCCTCGATGCCGCCAAACAAGCGAG
Source organism: uncultured Opitutia bacterium (assembly GCA_903850885.1). Classification (GTDB taxonomy): domain Bacteria; phylum Verrucomicrobiota; class Verrucomicrobiia; order Opitutales; family UBA953; genus UBA953. Next base: position 2,404 of record CAINMU010000106.1, read on the forward strand.
CTACGTTTTCGCGGCCGATCCGGCTTGGGATCATATCGCTTGGAGCGAGACCGTCGCGACTCTCGCACGCAAATGCCAGGCGGTCTGTTTCGGCTCGCTCGCCCAACGCGCCCCGGTCAGCCGACGCACCGTCCGCGAGTTCCTCGAGAATACCTCGGCGGATTGCCTGCGCATCTTTGACGTCAACCTACGCCAAAAGTTTTACAGCCGTGAGGTCATCGAGACCTCGCTACAACTCGCCAACGTCTTCAAACTGAACAACGACGAAGTCCCCGTCGTCGCCGACCTGCTCGGACTCCCCAAGGACGAGAAAGCCTTCGTACTCGCCGTCGCCCAACGCTTCGACCTGCACACCGTCGCCTTGACCCGCGGAGCAGCCGGATCGCTGGTCTGGCATAAGGGACAATACGATGAGAAGACCGCACCGAAGGTCGCCGTCGTCGATACCGTCGGCGCCGGCGACTCCTTCACCGCCGCCCTCGCCATCGGCCTGCTCCGCGGTGAAGACCTTTCCCGTATCCATCAGCGCGCCGTCGACGTCGCCGCCTACGTCTGCACGAAAGCCGGTGCGACCCCAGAATTATTGCCAGAGTTTCGGAGGTAGGGGCGAGCGGCCCTGCTCGCCCGCGGCTGACCGGGCCGGTCAGCCCTACCCGATGCATTTAGGTAGGGTTCGCCGAATGGTGAACGCCTGGTAGGGACGTGGCTACGCCGCGCCCGGTCACGAGGTAGTCGTGCCCCTACCCTCGGCCACCATGCGGCGGCCGGAGACAACTAGGTCGGCACGCAGTGCCGACCCTACCTTATTTCCAGGTGTAGCGAACGGTATAAGTCACCGTCTTCTCTTCGTCAGGCTGGAGCGGAACGCGAAATTCAAACGTACTCGCATCCTTTTTCTCATGCGGCTGGCTCTGGGCGGTGAGCGTCCAATTGCCGCCATTCATCGCATGCTCGACCACGCGGATCTCGACGGACTCTTTCTTGCGATTGCGCACCTTGATTTCAAAGCTCTGCGTGGCGACGGCATTGGATCCGTCTTGGGTCGAGTTCGTCATGCGATGCTCCCCGACGAGATCGAAGCTATTACCGGTCAGCACGCGGATGGTTTCATCCTTGGGCGTATGATCGATCTGATTCTCGCCCACGAACTCGAGCTGGCGATCACCGTCTTGGGAATAAAAGCGCACCTTGCCCTTAGGTAAGGCCATCCCGAGTCGATTAGCCTCGGAATTCTTGAACTCGCGATAGACCTGCACCTTACCGGGAGCGGAAACACCCCGCGGATAATACCCAGCTCCCTCAAAGACATAGATGCGCTCGGCCTTCACGCCCGTCGCCCGCACGAACTCCACCTGCTTGGTCTCCTTGTCCCGCAAGGTAGCCGGATTGGCCAAGGTATAAAGGTGAAACTCATCAAAGGATTTTTCGGTGACAGGACTAGCGGCAAGCATCGCCTGGGCTCGCTCGCCTTTCATGCGGACGAAATCACGCTGGGTTTCGACGCGATTCACATCTCCGGCCATAAGTTTAATCTTAGCGTCACTAAAGGTGGTACCGCTATTGTTGTTCATCGTCACCCAACCAACGACGTCCAAGAAGTCACCCTTCTCCGGAGCGACAAGATTGTAACTGGCTTCCCAAGTGAAGCCATGGCTCAGGTAAGCGACCTCGGCGGCAATTTTGCCTGACGACGCAGAGTTTAATTTCCAATTCAGCGTGGGCTTAAGGACGTTGTCATTGCCGAGCGAAGGAAAGATCGGGTTGCCTGGGAGAGAAAACTGCAGCTTACCGTCGACCTCGATGATGGGCTCCACGAAACTTCCTCCGGGAACGAAACCACTGCGTACGACCTTACCCAAAATCACTCGGTCAGGCTTGGTACTCTCATGACGGCTGAACTCGATGCTCTTGCCTTCGAAAAGCGACAATAGCATCGACTGCGAAACTGGGTCATTGCGATAAGACTGTTCAAGGATCTGGAATTCGGCCTTACCGGCGATGTCACGCAAGATCACCGAATCGGCCTCGACCTGCGCGGTGACGCCCGCAAAGGACACGAGATTGACGCCGGCCTTGAGATCGATTGGCAACGTCTCACGCACGACGGCATAGCCGCCGTTATAAATCGTGAGGGCCGGATCAGCGGCGAAGACGGAAGTGGCAGCCAACAAGAGAATCACGGGGAGTTTCATGGGATGGGGGAAATTATGGGCATCGGAATGACTTTTCCGATATTAATAAGCGAAGCCGGGGTGGACATCCGTCTGAGGACTATCCCTTACCGACCCTTCCGACGCTGGAGGACGTACCAAGGTAGGGCTGACCACCCTTGGTCAGCCGCGATTGAGCGATGGCGCTCACCCGTACCCGAGACAACGGCTATCAGCTCAAAGGGAAACCGGAGGATTGGCCGGGGACATTTCTTTCAGGTCACAGGTCTCGGCCATCGGATCCCAGGCACAGGTTCAGGCACTCTGCCATCTGTCCTCTGCCATCGATTTAGCCGTCTATTCAGCCCCTACTTCAGCCCCACCCTACCTCCCCTTCCTTCTCTGCTTTCGGCGATATTCGACCGGGGTGCACTTCATCTCCCGCTTGAACAGGCGATTAAAGAAGGTCACCTGTCGGAAACCGCAGGCCAAGGCGATGTCCAGCACACTCCGTTCGCTGTCCCGCAGTTCGCGGCGGGCGGCCTGCAGGCGGAGTTCGTTCACGAAAGCGCTGAAGCTGTGACCCGAATGTTGCTTGAATTGCCGGGAGAAAGTCGGTCGGCTCAGGCCGGATATTTTTAATAAATCCCCCAGGCGGACTTCTTCCCGAAAATTTGCGACGAGATGCTGAACCGACCGGGAGATTGCCTTCTGGTGATGCGATTCGGCGCTCAGGGTGAAACTGCGGGACGATAGCGCGCGCAGTTCCGCCTCGGGCGCTTCTGCGATGAGCGCCAACAGACGCAAAAGCGTCGCCAGCTGGCCCGCGCCTTTGGTCCGGGTGATTTCTTGCATCAACGTCGTGACCGCCGACGCTGTCCGCCCACTGAGATGCAAACCCCGCTCCGAACGTTTGAAAAGTTCGCGCAACTCCAGGTTCTCCGGGAAAGCCCAGACGGGATGGCTTTCCGGGAAGTGCCATTGCAACGACAATCCGCCCGAAGGCCCATGGGTATGCCAGTGATGCGGTAAACGCTCACCCAAGAGAATCAGGTCACCCGCGCCGAAAGGCCCGATATGGTCGCCGATGAATCGCGTACCTTCGCCCTCCTGAAAAAGTGTCAGTTCCATTTCCTTATGGAAGTGCCAATGGTTACCCTCGCCCTTCACCCCCATGGTCTTACTGGGCGTAACCACGCATTCGACCTCCCGGAGCGATTTAGCCCAACGCAACACCCGAAAGGAATGCCCTTCGGGCAGTTCCACTTTCTCGCGTACAGCTTTCATAAGGTCATTCGTATCATGCCTGACGCCTCAGGCAAGGGGTAATTGAGACGATAGTGCCAACTGTCTTCACTTCGACAGCGAGAGACAAAACATCTCAGCCCTGGTGGGGCAATTTCAGCGCCCGCCTTACTTAGATTTTGTCGACTCCTCGTTCAAGAGCTCGGGGAGTGACGCTTTCTTCTTACCTTTAGATACCGTCGCTTTGCCTTGCTCGGGCGCATCGTAGTGAGGCGATGGAACGTGCTCGGCGGCCATGATGGCTTCGATCCGCTTAACGATGTCTGGGTGGGCGGCGGCGATGTTCTGCTGTTCGACCGGATCGGCTTTGAGGTCGTAGAGTTCGAGCGGGGCCTTGGTGCCAAGCCGGTAGCCTTTCCAATCACCCATGCGCACGGCCTGTTGAAAGTAGGGTTCGTAAATCTCGAAATAAAGCGATTCGTGCGCCGCTTGCTGGCCTTTGCCAAACAAAGTTGGCGCAATCGAATGACCATCGAGACCTTTGGGGCCAATAACTCCGCTAAGGTCTGCTGCCGTCGGCAAGAAATCCACGAACGAGGTGAGCAGGTCGCTGGTCGTGCTGGGCTGAATCTTTCCTGGCCAGCGGGCGATGAATGGCGAGCGCATACCGCCTTCGTAAAGCATTCGCTTGTAACCGCGCAAACCTCCCGTGCTCCCGAGCGACTCGATGAATTCGGGATTGGCGCCATTGTCGGAACTGAAAACCACCAGTGTCTTATCGTCGATGCCAAGGTCCTTCAGCTTCTGCATCACGCGGCCGACATCCTTGTCGACGAGCGCGACCATCGCGGCGTAGTTCCGGACCTCCTCCGTCCACGGTTTCTGCCCAAAGACCGGATTCTCCGGGATGACGAAGTCTCCGTGCGGAGGAGTCCACGCGGCATAGCAAAAGAAGGGCCTATCTTTGTTCTGCTCGATGAACTTCAGCGTCTCATCGGCGATGCGGGTATGAGAATAGTCTACCCAGGAGTGTTTGCCGGATTGCGGCTGTGGAACGTCGAGACCATTCCTGACCAGATGGTCGGTGTAATAGTCGTGTGCGTGCTTCTGGTCGTAGTAGCCGAAGAACACGTCGAAGCCTTGCTTCTCTGCCGCGCCGGTCGTGTCAGGATTACCGAGACCCCACTTACCGAAGCCGCCGGTGGCGTAACCGGCACCATGCAACAGAGTCGCGACGGTCTTCTGATCCGCAGGGAGGGATAGCAGCCCGATATTGCTTTGGTTGGCGCGGCGCAGGGCGTGCCCGGTATGCTGACCGGTCATCAGCACACAGCGTGAAGGTGCGCAGACGGCACTGCCACTGTAGGCGCGGGTGAACTTCATTCCTTCCGTGGCCAAGCGATCGATGTTGGGCGTGGAGCCATACTTGCAGCCGTAGGGCGAAAAATCCCCGATACCCGCGTCATCGGCTAGAATGAAAATAATATTGGGCTTATCGGCGGCGTGGAGCGAAGCGAAGAAAGTCGCGCAAAGCAGGGCGAGGGAGAACTTCATGGGCAAGCTAGCAATATGATACCCCCGAAGCGAAGCAAGGTTTCAGTAAAAGCTGATTGAGACGATAGTGCCAACTACCGAGACGCGGAGCGTAGTCCAAATCACCTATTTTTGATAGAATACCCTCCCTCATGAGCACCCCCGTCACGTATCGTTTCTCTTTCGGCCCTTGGAATATCAGCGAAGGCGGCGACCCCTTCGGCAGCGATGTCCGCAAGGCCTTCCCCCACGAAGAAAAATTCGCCCTCTACCGCCCGCTCGGTTTCGAGGGCGTACAATTTCACGACGACGATGTGGTCCCGGGCATGGACGACCTCAAGCCGGACCAAATCTTAAAGAAGGCGACCGAGGTGAAGGCGATGCTCGCCAACCAAGGTCTGACACCGGAGTTCGTCGCCCCGCGTCTCTGGTTCGCCGAACAAACCGTCGATGGTGCCTACCCTTCCAACAGCGCCTCAGATCGCACCTATGCTTGGGATCGCACCAAGAAGTGTATCGACATTGCCAACGCCGTCGGCTCGAAGGCCATCGTGCTCTGGCTCGCCCGCGAAGGCACGTACATCCGCGAAGCCAAAGACGCCAAGCTGGCCTACCAGCGTCTACTCGAGACGGTCAACGCGATGCTCGACTACGATAAGAACATCGAAATCTGGATCGAACCAAAGCCGAATGAACCGACCGACCAGGCCTACGTGCCGACTATCGGCCACGCCCTCACGCTCTCTTACGCCTCCAAGGACCACAAGCGCGTCAAGGGCCTCATCGAGTCCGCCCACGCCATGCTCGCTGGCCTCGACGCCAGCGACGAGATGGCCTTCGCCCTCGCCCACGACAAGTTGGCGAGCGTCCACCTGAACGACCAGAACGGCCTGAAATACGACCAAGACAAGAATTTCGGCGGCGCCAACCTCCGCGCGGCCTTCAACCAGGTCCGCGTCCTCGAAGAGTCCGGCTACGGCCGCCGGGGCGAATTCATCGGCCTGGATGTCAAAGCCATCCGTACCCAACGCGGCTACCCAGTCACCGACCACCTTAAGAACAGCCGCGAGCTGTTCCTTGCGCTCGTCGCCAAGGTCCGCACGGTAGATACCAAGCTCGTCCAACAATACCGCGACGCCCGCGACTACGAAGCGCTCGAGCTCTACATCCTAAAACATCTCATGGGACTCAAATAAGTCCCGTCCGCCCCACTCCTCATGAAGCCATATCGCCTTAACCGCCTCTTCAACGCCACGTCCAAGCGCTGCTTCGACGTCGCCGTCGACCATGGCTTCTTCAATCAACCTGGCTTCCTCCAGGGCATTGAAGACATGCGCCAAGTCGTCAAGACGCTGGTGGAAGCCGGACCTGACGCCATCCAACTGACGGTCGGACAAGCCCGTCATCTTCAGGAAATCACGGGACGCCAAAAGCCCTCACTCGTCCTCCGCACCGATACCGCCAATGTCTACGGCAAAGAATTACCAGAAACCGCTTTTAGCCTGATGATCGAAGAGACGATGTTGCAAGCCGTGCGCCTCGACGCCGCCTGCGTCTGCGTCAATCTGTTCCAGATTCCGGGCGCTCCTGAAATCACCGCACAGTGCATCGAGAATATTTTGAAGCTCAAACCGCAGGCCGATTATTACGGTATGCCGATGATGGTCGAACCGCTCGTCTTCCAGCCCAACGCCGTCGCGGGCGGCTACATGGTCGACGGCGACCTCACGAAGATCCTTCACTTGGTCCGTCAAGCGGTCGAACTCGGCGCCGATGTCATCAAGGCCGACCCAACTGACGATGTGACGCAATACCACAAGGTGATCGAGACGGCTTCGGGTATCCCGGTGCTTGTCCGCGGCGGCGGTCGCGTGAGCGATAAGGAAATTCTCGTGCGCACCGATGGGCTGCTCAAACAAGGCGCCTCGGGTATCGTCTATGGTCGCAACGTCATCCAACACCCTAACCCACGCGGGATCACGCAGGCGCTCATGGCGATGGTGCATAAGAACGCGTCGGTCGACGAAGCCCTGAAGCTCATCTGAGCCCATCATGCCTCTTGCCGATTCCATTCTCAGCCGCTTACGGGAAATCGTAGGCGCGGAGAATGTGCTGACGGCAGAGGAGGATGTTATTCCCTACGGGTTCGATGGTACGGCGGCACTCAAACAACGCCCACAGGCGGTGATCCTGCCGCTAGACACCTCACAGGTAGCAGCTTGCGTTAAGTTAGCCGCTGAAAATAAGATCCCCGTCGTCACCCGCGGCTCCGGCACCGGACTCAGCGGCGGGAGCGTCCCCTCTGAAGGTTGTCTCGTTCTGTGCCTGGTGAAGATGGATAAGATCATCTCCGTCGACGCCACTAATCTCACCGTTCGCGCCCAGTGTGGCGTCATCACGGCCGCCATCGACGCCGCGGCCAATAAGCACGGTCTATTCTACCCGCCCGACCCGGGCTCGATGAAGATCAGCACGATCGGCGGCAACGTGGCCGAGAACTCCGGCGGCTTACGCGGACTTAAATACGGCGTCACCCGCGACTACGTCATGGGACTCGAGGTCGTCATGCCCGACGGCCAAATTGCCCGCTTCGGCAACGCCTGCGTCAAAGATGTCGCCGGTTATTCGATGAAGGATCTTTTCATCGGCTCCGAAGGTACGCTGGGCATCATTACCGAGGTCCTGCTCAAGCTTCTACCCCGCCCCACCGCCCGGCGCACGATGCTCGCAAGCTATGCGCGCATGGAAGATGCCGCCAATACGGTTTCGGCCATCATCGCAGCGAAGATCATCCCGTGTACGCTGGAATTCCTCGACCGCATGACCATCGGTTGCGTCGAAGATTACGCTAAGATCGGCCTACCCCGCGATTGCGAGGCACTCCTACTCATGGAGACCGACGGACATCCGGCCGCCGTGGCCGATGAATCCGAACAGATGCTTGCCATCGCCCGCGCCCATGGTGCCGGCAATATTCGCGTGGCCCAAAACGACGCCGAGGCCCTGCAACTCGCCACCGCCCGCCGCAGCGCCTTCTCCGCCCTGGCTCGCGTCCGCCCGACGACCATCTTGGAAGATGTCACCGTCCCGCGCGACAAACTCGCCGAGATGGTCGCTTTTATCGCCGAGGTGGCCAAGAAGCACAAGTTGCTCGTCGGCACTTTCGGCCACATGGGCGACGGCAACCTGCATCCAACTTTCCTGACCGATGAACGTGATGTCGCCGAGATGGCCCGCGTCCATGATGCCCTTGAAGAAATCGTGACGAGGACACTCGCGCTCGGCGGCACGATCACGGGAGAGCACGGCGTGGGGTTGGCCAAGAAGCCGTGGTTGAAACGCCAAGTCGGCGATAACAGCTACGCACTGATGCGACAGATCAAGCACGCGTTGGATCCGCAAAACCTACTCAACCCAGGTAAGATTTTTGACTGAAGGATGAAGCCTTCGCTGAAACTTCTCGATTACTCGATCCTCCAGCAATGCATGCATTGCGGGATGTGCCTTCCGGCCTGCCCGACGTACGACGCCACAAAGAAGGAACGCCACAGCCCTCGTGGCCGCATCGCGCTCATGCGCGCGGTCGCTGACGAGGAATTACCCCTCAGCCCGGCCTTCGCCGACGAGATGAGCTACTGCCTTGGCTGCCTGGCCTGCCAGACCGCCTGTCCCGCCGGCGTCGATTATTCTAATCTACTCGAGACCGCCCGCGCCGAAGTCCAATCGGCCGGCCTGAATCAAACCTTCACGAGTCGCTTGTGGCGGGCGGTCACCATCCGCGGACTCTTCATGCGCCCGCGCCTGCTGCGTTTCGCCGGTCGCCTACTCTGGCTCTATCAACGCCTCGGACTCCAGACGGCTTTCCGAAAACTGGGGGTGACAAAGTTGCTGCCCAAGGATCTCCGTCGGCTCGAGCCCCAATGTCCGACCATCGCGACGCAGTTCTCGCCGCAACTCATCCGTCCGATCGAGTCGCCGACGAAAAAGCAGTACCGCGTAGCCCTGCTCACCGGCTGCGTCCAAGACCTGGTCTTCTCCGACATCAACCGCGATACGGCCGACGTCCTTCTGGCCAACGGTTGCGAGGTTCACACGCCGCCCGTCCAACCTTGTTGCGGGTCCTTGCACGCCCACAACGGCGAAGCCACTTTGGCGCAGGTGTTAGCCAGAAGGATGATTGACCTCTTTCCACCCGCGCAATTCGACGCGATCATCACGAACGCCGGCGGCTGCGGTAATCACCTCCGGCATTACGGACCACTTCTCGCTGAGGACGCGACCTACAGACCCTTGGCCAAAATCTGGGATACTAAGGTGAAAGATATCCACGAATGGATCATGGAACAAGACTGTCGCGCTCCACGCGCCGGGCTGGGCGACCTGACGGTGACGTATCATGACTCCTGTCACCTCACCCACGGCCAGAAAGTGACTAAACAGCCACGCGAACTCCTGAAACTGATTCCCGGACTAAAACTCGTCGAACTCCCGGAGGCCAACTGGTGTTGCGGGAGCGCAGGTATTTATAATATCACCCAACCCGAACAAGCCGAACAGTTGCTCGTCCGCAAAGTCGGGCATGTCATCGGCACCGGCGCATCCGTCCTCGCTACGGCCAACCCTGGGTGCCACCTTCAGATCGCCCGTGGCCTCCGCCAAGCCGGCTCCGCAACCACTCTCCTCCAACCCGTGACCCTGCTGGCCCGAGCCTACCGCGCCGAAAAGAAGAGCGCATAGAGAACTATCGACCTGCTTCTCGTACCCCAACACCCCCTACCCCTTTCAAATCATGACCTCAGTTAACATTGGCATTATCGGCGGCGGCCTCATGGGTCGCGAAATGGCCAGCGCGTTCGCCCGCTGGTGCGCGCTCACCGACGTCTCGGTACGACCGGTCCTCACAGCCGTGGCCGATCTCAACCCCGCGACGCTCGCGTGGTTCGATTGCATCCCCTCCTGCACGCAGAAGACCACCGACTATAAGGCACTCCTCGCCAACCCGGACGTCGACGTGGTCTATGTGGCCGTGCCGCACAACCTGCATGAGCAGTTGTATTGCGACGTCCTCGCCGCCGGCAAAGATCTCTTCGCCGAAAAACCCTTCGGGATTGACCTCGCGTCCGCCCGTCGCATCCACGCCGCCGCCAAGGCCAGCGGCCGCTTCGTGCGCTGCAGTTCCGAGATGCCCTTCTTCCCCGGCGCCCAGCGCGCCTTCGAACTCGCTAAGTCTGGTTCGATCGGCCGCGTCCTCGAAGTGGTCTCCGGCTTCCATCACAGCAGCGACCTCGACCCGACTAAGGCCGCCAACTGGAAGCGCCTCAACTCCATGTGTGGCGAGGGCGGCGCCCTCAATGACCTCGGCATGCACGCCTGCCATATTCCGCTCCGCCTCGGCTGGAAGCCCTCCCGCGTTTTCGCCCAACTCCAGAAAGGCTACCCGCAGCGCCCCGACGGCAAGGGTGGCGTGACGAACTGCGACACCTGGGACAACGCGCTCCTCAACACTTGGATCAAAGTTGATAAACACGAAGTTCCCATGCGCCTCGAGATGAAGCGCCTTATGCCTGGCGCCACCAACACTTGGTTCATCGAGATCCTCGGCACCGACGGCGGCGTCCGCTACAGCACTTCGGACACCAAGGCCCTCTGGCTCTTCGAACGCGGCAAGGAACAGTTCTGGAAGCGCACCGACCTCGGCTTCAGCACGCCGTTCAAGACCGTCACCGGCGGCATCTTTGAACCCGGTTTCACCGACGTCATCCAACAGATGTGGGCCGCCTACCTCATGGAACGCGCGGGCCTGCTTAACGGCCGCTTCGGCTGCGCCACGCCCGATGAAGCCGTCGCCACCCATGAGATCTTCACCGCCGCCCTGCAGTCGCAAGCCCAAGGCACGGTCGTCTCACTCTAAAAAATCTTATGCCAAAAACTTCCCGCCAAGGCGTCCTCGCCGCCGGCAATTTCATCGTCGATTACGTCAAGGTCATCGACGGCTATCCCGCCCAGGACATGCTCGCCAGCATCGTCAGCGAATCGCGCTCCAACGGCGGTGGACCCTACAACGTGCTAAAGAATCTCACCGCGATGAAAGTCGAATTCCCGCTCGCCGCTTGCGGTCTGGTCGGCGACGACACGAACGGACAATGGATTAAACGCGACTGCCAAAATCACCGGATCGACGTCGCCCAACTCCACCTGAGCAAGGAGCACCCTACCTCGTATACCGATGCAATGACCGTTGAATCCACGGGTCGCCGAACGTTCTTCCATTGTCGTGGTGCCAATGCGCATTTCGACCTCAAGCATTGCTCGTTTGGCAAGACCCAAGCCCGCATCTTCCATCTCGGCTATCTGCTGCTACTCGACCGCATGGATACCTTCGAAGGCGGCCAGACCGTCGCCGCCAAGCTCCTCTTCAACGCCCGCTCCGCCGGCCTCGAGACCTCGGTGGATATGTGCAGCGCGACGCATCTGCAGTTCCGCGAAATCGCCCTGAGTGCCTTGCCACTTACCGACCACCTGGTCATCAATGAAATTGAAGCCGGCTTGACCCTTGGTGAAATCATCGACGCGAAGAATGCCGGCTGGCTCCTACGTTCCGCGGAACAGTTGCTCTCCCTCGGCGTCAAAAAAACCGTCACTATTCATACCGAGTACGGCGCCGTCTGCGCGACAGCCGAGGGCCTTCGCCTCAAGCAAGCCTCGCTCAAACTTCCCGCGGGTTACAGCAAGGGCGCGACGGGGGCGGGCGATGCGTTCGCCGCCGGCATGCTCTACGGCCTGCACGAAATCCTCGAGATCCAGGAACGCCTTAAGCTCGCCGTCTGCTGCGCCGCCGCCTGCCTCGCCGACCCCACGCCTTCCAAAGGCCTGCGCCCGGTGAAAGACTGCCTCGCCTTAGCTGAGAAGTTTGGGTTCGGGGAGTTTTGACGGCGGCCCGATACCAAACTCAAAGGGAAACCGGAAACCGGATGATTGGCTGGGGTTACATTATGCCCACAGCATCCTATCCGGTTTCCGGTCTCCCTTTGCTGCTTGTTTAGTCGTCGCGTTAAAAGACACCAATCGAGCATAAAAAGACACTCGATTGGGTTTCCTTCTTTCCGGCGTGCGAGCATCCTATTCGTCTCCTCACCCCATGAGCACCAAGAAATATAACGTCGGCATCATTGGCTACGGTTGGGCGGCGACCGCGCACATCGACGCCATCAATGCCTCCAAGCAAGCGCAAGTCACCGCCGTCTATTCCTCTCGTCCACTCGACAGCGCGACCCTCAGCGCCAAGCACGGCGGCAAAATCAAAGCTTATATGACGGTCGAAGCCCTGCTCGCCGATCCGGACATTCACGTGGTCGATATCACCAGCTACCCGAGTCAGCACTGCGCTCAGGCCGTCGCCGCGGCGAAGGCGAAGAAGCATATCATCCTCGAAAAGCCCATGGCGAATTCGCTGACCGAAGTCCGTCAGATCGTCGAAGCCGCCGCCCAGAACGGCGTCAAAGGCTGCGTGTGCTTCGAATGCCGTTTCTCTAATCAGATGACGGCGACGAAGGCCTTGCTTGATCAAGGGCTGGTCGGTGAATTGCACTACGCCGAAGTCGATTACTACCACGGCATCGGCCCATGGTATGGCCAGTATCGCTGGAACATCGGCAAGAAAGACGGAGGTAGCGCCCTACTCACCGCCGGTTGCCATGCACTCGACGCTCTCCTGATGTGTATCCCGAGCGAAGTCGAAAGTGTCACGAGCTTAAGCAGCAAATCCAAGAGCACCGACTTCACTCCTTACGAATACGATACCACCGCCGTCACGATTATCAAATTCAAGAACGGCGCCGTCGGTAAGTGCGCCGCCGTCGTCGACTGCCACCAGCCTTATTACTTCCATACGCATCTAATTGGCAGCCATGGTAGCATCCTCGATAATAAGTTCCATTCAACGAAACTGCAGACCAATAAGGCCCACTGGAGCAAATTATCGCTCAAGATGCTGGATTCAGGCGATGTCAGCGACCACCCTTACCAGGAACAATTCCAAGCCTTCTTCGACGCGCTCGATAAGGGGCAGGATATGCCGCTCACAAGTTTCCGTGAATCGCTCCGCACCTTCGAAGTCATCTTCGCGGCTGACCAGAGCGCCGCCAACGGCGGTCAACCGGTCAAACTCGCCTGACGCCGATGCCTTCCGTCCTCGCCATCTTTGCCCACCCCGACGACGTCGAATTTTACGCGGCAGGCACGATGCTGCAATTGGGGCTACGTGGTTGGGATCTTCATTACCTCGATCTTTGCGCAGGTAATGGCGGCTCAGTGCAGATGGACGGACCGACGACCGCGACCAAGCGGCTCGCCGAAGCGCAAGAGGCCGCCCGCATTCTGGGAGCTAAATTTTACCCACCTATCGTGAATGACATGACGCTGACCTATGACGTCGAGGTCATGCGCAAGGTGGCCTCCGTGATTCGCCAATCCAAGGCCGATATCATTCTCACGCACGCGCTGTCGGACTACATGGAAGACCACATGGCCTGCGCCCGTCTGGCAGTTTC
>CAINMU010000107.1 GCA_903850885.1 uncultured Opitutia bacterium
CCTCGCCTCGCCGTCGGCATCGACGCCAAAGATGGCTTGGTCGCCGTCAAGGGTTGGACGGCCGTGACCGCGCTCAAGGCCACCGAGTTCGCCCAAGAAGCCGGCAACCTCGGCGTCTCCACCGTTATTTATACCGATATCGCGACCGACGGAATGCTAACTGGGCCGAACTGGAAATCCCTCGAAGAAATTCTCAAGGTCTGCCCTTGCGGCGTCATCGCCTCGGGCGGAGTGGCAGGAGTTGAAGACGTCGCCCGCCTGGCCGCGCTTGCCAAGGCTTACCCGAACCTCGTCGGTGCGATCGTCGGGAAAGCCCTCTATGAGGGCCGCTGCGATGTGGCAGGGCTTCTCCAGGCCGCCCAAGTCCGTTAAAATTGGTTAAAAACAGGCGTTAATCCCGCCCAAAACCCTTTCCGAGGCTTGCCAATAAGTGCCCGACTACCACTATTCCCAACTCTTATGGCCCTGACCCGCACCCTCCTTGCACTCCTTGCTATCGGCACCTCACTTGTGGCCGCCGACGCACCTGGCTCCGAAAGCCTTAAGGCCGAAGACGTCATCGCCAAGGCCCGCGGCGCCATCGCCAAGGAGCCTAAATTCCTCGAGCGCATCAAGGGCCTGCACTTCGAAGCTAAATCTGCCGACCAAGACGGCAAACCCAGTGGTTACGTGATCCTCCAAATCGTCCCCCCTTTTAATCGCCGCCAAATTAACTACACGGCCGACTACTCCACCGAGGTCACCAATTGCAGCAATGGCCTGGAAGGCTGGACGACTAAGCGCGAAGTCCGCCAAGGCGGCCGGGCGGAAATGGGCGTCATCGGTTTTGCCGAAGTCGCACGCATGAAGGATATGGCGATCAATGACCTCACATTCTACGCCGCCCCCGAAGCCGGCACGGGTACCGTCGCTTCTAAAGGTCAGAACGAAATCAACGGCCGCAAGGTCAATAGCCTGCAGTACTCTTATAAGACGGGTTACAACCTGATTCGCCACTTCGACGTCCAGACCAACCTGCTCGCCGCCACCGACTACATCGACGCCAAGGGCGAAGCCCTTCGTCAACAGGTTGACGACACGCAATGGGTCGAAGGCGTGGCTTTCGCCAAGAAGGAAACCGTTTTTGTCGCTGGTAAAAAGGTCGCGGAAATCACTTACGAAAAAGTCCTGATCAATCCGGAAGTCAGCGACTCGTCGTTTGCCTTCCCTCAGCGCTAAAGCGATGCCGGTCCTCAGGGCCAGCGATAAGGATTTCAAAAGCCGCTTAAAAGCCTTCATCGGCTCAGGTGAGGCTGCGCCCGACATCAAGACGGCGGTCGAACAAATCATCGCCGACGTGAAGGTGCGCGGCGACGTTGCCGTGCTCTACCACACGGCCAAGTTCGATCACGCCAAGCTGACAGTCCGCCAGATTCGCGTCCCGCTCGAACACCTCGAAAAGGCCGTCGCCAACCTCGACCCCGCCAAGCGCAAAGCTTTCGAGGAAGCCACCCGCTGCATCGAAGAATTCCACGAGCGTACGCTGCCTAAAGGCTGGACGGCCAAGAATCCGCACGGCGCGATGGTCGGCGAACGCCACCACCCCATTCGCCGGTGCGGTCTTTATATTCCTGGCGGTCAAGTTCCTCTGGTCTCGACGGTGCTCATGACGGCCATCCCCGCCAAGGTCGCCGGCGTGCCCTCGATCTGCGCCTGCACGCCTCCGCAACCAGACGGTAAGATCAACCCGGACATTCTCGCCGCGCTTTACCTCAGCGGCGTCAAAGAGGTCTACGCCATGGGCGGAGTCCAAGCCATCGCCTCGATGGCGCTCGGCACCGAAAGCGTGGCTCCCGTCGATAAGGTCTTCGGTCCCGGCAATGCCTATGTAACCGAGGCCAAACGCCAACTTTTCGGCGTCGTCGGCATCGACCTCCTCCCCGGCCCGAGCGAGGTGATGATCGTCGCCGATAGTTCGGCCCGGGCCGACTTCGTGGCCGCCGACCTCTGCGCCCAAGCCGAACACGGCAGCGGCAAAGAAAAACTCTACTTAGTCTGCGATGACGAAAATTTCGCCGAACGCTGCCTCTCCGAGGCCCGCACGCAAGCGACGTCGCTGACGCATGGCGACAAAATCCGCAAAGCCCTCGAGCTGATGGTCTGCGTCGTGCTCGTCCATAAAATCGAGGAGGCCGCCGAGGTCGCTAATCTCGTCGCCCCCGAACACCTCGAGCTGATGGTGGCCGAAGAGAAATTGGAAAAGATTTCTAAACTCATCACGACCGCCGGGGCCCTGCTCCTCGGTCAAGACACGCCCACGGTACTCGGCGATTTCACCGCCGGCCCCAGCCACACGCTGCCCACCGGCGGCACGGGTCGCTTCTTCAGCGGCCTACGCGTCTCCGACTTCTTACGCCGCACCAGTCTGGTCCAATACGACAAGGCTTCTTTGAAGAAAGCCGCCGCGGTGGTCGATGCTTTCGCCAAGATGGAACGTCTCGACGCCCACGGTCGCTCCCTCAAGCTGCGCCTGGATTCGAAAGGTTAATCCCGTAAGACCTGCATGACGGCGGCGTGCAACTTCGGCGCCGCGGCGATGACATGCCCGGTGTTCAACGGATCTCCGCCCTCCCAATCCGTGACGACCGCGCCCGCGCCGCGTAAGATCGGCAGCACGGGAATAAGATCCCACGGATTCATGATCGGGTCGGCCATCACGTGCGCCCGACCCGAGGCCACCAGGAGGTGTCCGTAACCATCGCCCCACGTCCGCACGTGCGCCACGGAATCAGCCAGGCGATTCCAGCGGACATCTTTGTGCAGGCGTCGGATATTATCCAAATCTGTCGAGACGACCACGGCTTCGCGCAAAGCGACTTCCGCCACGCGGACGCTCTTGCCGTTCAACCATGCGTTTCGGTTATCGCCAATGATACGCTCCTTCAAGATCGGCTGATCAATCAGGCCCAACACGGGTTTGCCTTGGTACTGCAAGCCGATGAGGGTCACGTAAAGCGGCACGCGCGAAAGAAATGATTTCGTGCCATCGATGGGATCGAGCACCCAACAGTATTCGGCCCCGACATTATCCGCGCCAAATTCTTCGCCCAGGATGCCGTGATCCGGATAGGTCTGCTTGATCGCCGCTCGCATGAGGCGCTCGGCTTCCTTGTCCGCCACGGTGACAGGGGTGCCATCCGACTTGATTTCCACTTCGGTCTCGGCCCGCGCATGGGCCGCGGTGAGCACGGCCCGGGCAATATCCGCCAGCGACTCGGCAAAGGCGATGAGCTCATCTCGGCGGGCTTCCGGCAACATGACCAAGGGGTAAACCGACCGACGCCCGCCTCCAAGCGAAAAGCCCCGTGCACGCTTGAACCAGCCCCGATATTGCCGACACTGCGACCATGCGGACCCTCCCCTGGCTCCTCGGCCTGCTCAGCCTCCTCGCTCCGCTCCCGGCCGCGGAGATCTGCCGCCTCGAAGTCATCGAACAAGGCACCGACTGGCCCGTACCCGGCGTCGAACTGCGCACCATCCACGGCGTGCGCTTCGTTTCCGATAATGCCGGGGTGATCGCGCTGGACCTCCCCGAACTGATGGGCCGGGAAGTCTGGTTCGAAGTAATCGGTCAAGGCTACGGCGTAAAGGCCGACGGGTTCGGCTACCGCGGCGTCCGCCTCCGGCCCACCCCAGGCAAATCTCTGAAGGTCTCCGTGGAGCGCACCATCGTCGCCCGCCGCCTCGGTCGCCTAACCGGTGCAGGCCTCTTCGCGGAATCCCAAAAACTCGGCGAGCAACTGGACTGGAAGGAAAGCGGCGTGCTCGGTTCTGATAGCGTGGTGACGGCGGAACTCGGCGGTAAACAGCTCTGGTTCTGGGGCGACACGAATCTCCCGCACTATCCGCTGGGTATCTTCAACGTGTCGGGCGCGACGACGGATAATTTCCAACCACCCGCCCGCCCACCCCTGCGCCCACCTTATAAATATTTCACGGGCCGTAAATCTGGCCATGACGAGGAGCACCCTCGCGGCGTGGCGAAGGTGCCCGGCGAAGGTCCGACTTGGCTCTGGGGCCTGACGACACTGCCCGATGCCACCGGCGCGCCACACTTAGTCGGCTCCGCGGTAAAAGTGAAAGGGGTGATGCACGCCTACCGCTGGGACCTCGTCGAATGGAATCCGCCCGAGGAGATGTTCCATCCGCTTTCAACGGTCTGGACGGAGACGGCCGAGCGCCCCAAGCCGCCGCCGGTGCCCGAAGGCCATGCGGTGCCTTGGACCGATGCCGAGGGCCACAAATGGATCCTGTTTTGTAATCCGTTCCCGTTCCTGCGCACGCCAGCCACTTACGAAGGCTGGAAAGATCCGACCAAGTGGTACGCGATCAACCCCGATCTGGTCGCACGCACCCCGCCAGGTGAGAAGATCACCGTCCACGGCGGCCATCTCGCCTGGCACCCTTGGAGCCGTAAATGGCTCGCGCTCTTCACGCAGAAGGCCGGCAAATCCTCATTCCTTGGCGAAATCTGGCTCGCCGAAGCCGATGCCCCCACGGGCCCCTGGGTCAATGCCCGGCTGGTACTCTCGCACGATAACTACTCGTTCTATAATCCGGTACTGCACCCAGAATTCTTCCGCGACGATTCGCCGATCATCCATTTCGAAGGTACCTATACAGCGACTTTTTCTTCCAATAAGCAGCCGACCCCGCGCTGGGATTACAATCAGGTACTCTATCAGATTGACCTCTCGAAGCTGCCTTTCGCGGAAGGAAAATAAAGCCTGACCCGCTTGACCGCCCGCTAAGAGCGCAAAGGATGACGAGGTGAGCGACGCCACCGACCGACTGTTGTGCGCCCGCGTCCGACCGACGCGCCGAGCTGTCATGCGCCAACGCTGGGACGACCTCTTCTTTCTCCACTGGGAATACTCCGCTGTCGCGATCCAGGCGCGTCTGCCGGCTGGACTCACGGTCGATACGTTCGAAGGCAAGGCGCACCTCGGTGTCGTGGGCTTCCGCATGAACGCGGTCCGCCCCGCCGGCCTGCCCGCCCTGCCGTGGCTTTCTTATTTTAATGAACTCAACGTCCGAATCTACGTGCGCGACGCCGCCGGCGAACCGGGCGTGTGGTTTTTTTCGCTCAATTGCGATCGTGCCCCGGCCGTCGTAATCGCGCGATTGGGCTTCGGCCTGCCTTACGAACATGCCGCAATGTCCTCCGGCCCGGGGCTGGCGCTATCCTGCCGTCGCCAAGGCCAGACGGAAACCGCCCGTTACGCTTGGTCGGCCACCGCCGCCCCACGGGCCGCGACCCCAGGCTCGCTCGAATTCCATCTGGCGGAAAGGTATAACTTCTTTTCGCTCCGCGGCGGACGACTTATGCGCGGACAGGTCCACCACTCGCCCTATGAGCTCAGCCCCGCCGCGACGACATCTTGGAGCAATCTTCCTCTCTCTTGGGACGGCTTCGACGTCGGTGCACGCGCCCCCGACCTCGCCCACTGTTGCCATGGCGTGTCCATCGAGGCTTTCTCCCTAACGCCCGCCCATGCGTAAGAAACTCAAAGACTACCGCCACGCGGTCTGGGATTGGAATGGCACGTTACTCGATGACACCTGGCTCTGCTGCGAAGCACTCAACCTTATGCTCGCGGAAGCCGACTTGCCGCCCGTCGATCCGGTGCGCTACCGCCAGATTTTTGAATTTCCGGTCATCAACGTCTACCACAAGGTAGGCCTCTCACCGGATGAAAAAAACTTTCCGGCCATCTCCGTCCACTTCATGAACAGCTACGAGGCCCGCAAACATGAATGC
>CAINMU010000108.1 GCA_903850885.1 uncultured Opitutia bacterium
AGATATCCTGCTGGACGGCGATGAGGGCAGGGACGCCCTTACCTTCGACGTACTGCGCACGGACCACGTGGCCGGGGCCCTTGGGGGCGACCATGGCGATGTCGACGTTCTTGCCGGGCTTGATCAGCTTGTAGTGGATCGAGAGGCCGTGGATGAAGAGGACGGTCTTGCCACCCTTGCCGAGGTTAGGAGCGATGTCCTTTTCCCAGACGGAAGCCTGCTTCATGTCGGGGATACCGACGAGCATGACGTCCGCGCGACGCACAGCTTCAGCGGTCTCGTAGACCTTGAAGCCCTTTTTCTTGGCCGCGGCGGCGGACTTCGAGCCCTTGTACAGACCCACGATGACGTTAAGTCCGCTGTCGCGGAGATTCATCGCGTGGGAATGTCCCTGGGAACCGAAGCCGAGAACGGCAAGGGTCTTGTTCTTAAGAACGCCGAGATCGGCATCCTTGTCAGTGTAGACTTTAGCAGGCATGGTATGTGATGGAAAAGAGGGGTGATTAGCTAATTTTCTTCTTACCGCGCGTCAAGGCGACGGCACCGGTCCGAGCGGTTTCGATGATCCCAAAAGGCTCAATCAGATCAAGGAAGGCAGTGATCTTGGTCACGTTGCCGGTAAATTCGATGAGGAGCGAATCGTGGGCGACATCGACGACCTTGGCGCGGAATAATCCGGCGACTTCCAAGATTTCGGTACGAGTCTTCTTGTCGCACTTCACTTTGCAAAGGATGAGCTCGCGGGCGACGTGGTCGACCTCTTCGCGGGAAAAGTCCACCACGGTGATGACGTTGATGAGCTTGTCCAAGGCTTTGACGCAACGGTCCAAGGCGGCGTCGTCGGCACTCACGGTCGCGGTGATCCGGGAGTAGGCCGGGTCGTGGGTGGGGCCGACGTTCAGGGTCTCGATATTGAAGCCACGGCCGGAGAGCATGCCAGCGACACGAGCCAAGACGCCAAATTTGTTTTCGACGAGGGCCGAGAGGGTGTGCTTCTTCTTGATGGGCGTCATGGTATTGGGACTAAAAAGGGTGGACGGAGAGGGACTCGAACCCACGACATCCTGCGTGTAAAGCAGGCGCTCTAACCAACTGAGCTATCCATCCAATGGAGGGTTGGGTATAGGGAAGTCCCCCGCCTTTTGTCCACAATGAAAACCGCCCCTCGGGCTTGCCCCGCCTTCATTACTTCTGCAATCTTCAGCCTAATGGACCCCGCCCGCATCCAGCGTATCATTACGGCCCTCGAGGGCTTAACCCGTCCCGGCCTGCCTAAAGAGGGTGTTTTGGACTGTATCCGCATGCTGGATGGCGAGGTGGCAGCGGTAAATTCAGGCCTTCCAGGCGACTTGGATCACTATTTACGCCGTCGGTCTTACGAAAAAGCCCTGGTTTATCTGCAGGGTGGCAAGCCAGGCGAAGGGACCTGTGGTCGCGGCGCATGAGCGGTAACCCTTTCGATAAGCTCGATGGTGCCGACCTACCTCCCGGTCCGCCGATCAAGCCGGTCGTGCCCGTCGCCAAGGCTAAACCTAAGCTGGGCAAAATCATTCTGCAATACGAGCGCGCCGGCCGGGGTGGCAAAGAGGTCACGATTTTTAAGGGGCTCTGGTTAGAGTCCCAAGAGATGCGCATGCGCGAAGCACTCCTCAAGCAATTGAAAAAAGCCTTGGGCACGGGCGGCACTTTGGAAGATCGCGAGATCGTGCTGCAAGGCGACCGTCGCGAGACGGCGAAGGCCTGGCTGCTGAAGGAAGGTTTCACGACCAACCTCTGATTCGCAAAACCACACGCCTCCGGCCCGTGCGTCGGTAGGGTTGGGGCGTGCCTGACCTGCAGCCCAATCTCATCCGCCTCGACGGCGACTTCGCCCCCGTGCGCCGCGTGGTCGAGCTACTGCGCGACGCTGGCGGCCGCCCGTTCCTCGTCGGCGGCTGCGTGCGCGATGCGCTTTTGCAAGTGCCAGTCCTCGACGTCGATATCGAGGTCTACGGCCTCGGCACGCGTCAGATTGAAGCGACCCTCCGTAAGGAATTTGGCATCATCACGGTCGGTGCGGCTTTCGGCGTAACTAAACTTAAGGATTTTCCGGTCGACGTCTCCGTGCCTCGCCGCGAAAACCGCACGGGCGCCAAGCACACGGATTTCGATGTCCAAGCCGACCCTTCGATGACGCCAAAGGACGCCGCGGAACGCCGCGACTTCACGCTCAATGCGATCATGTGGAACCCGTTCACGGGCGAGGTGGTCGATCTGTGGGGCGGCCTCGCCGACCTGCAGGCACGTCGTCTCCGCCATGTGTCAGACAAGTTCGCCGAAGACCCGCTCCGGGTCCTCCGCGCGATGCAGTTCGCCGCGCGCTTCGAATTCACGGTCGCTCCGGAGACCGTAGCGCTCTGCGCTTCGCTTTCTCAAAACAATCTGCCTCCGGAACGCCTCATGGAGGAGTGGACGAAGCTTATCTTGCGTGGCGTAAAGCCGTCGGTCGGTTTGAATTTCCTCCGAGACTGCGGCTGGACGAAATTCTATCCGGAACTACACGCGATGATTGGTGTGCCGCAGGATCCGGAATGGCATCCCGAAGGCTGCGTGTGGACGCACACGGGTCTTTGCCTTGATGCTTTTGCCAAGGCGCGCGTTGGCGACCGGGATGAAGACTTGATCGTCGGGCTCTCGGTGCTGCTGCATGATATCGGCAAGGCCACCACAACGAAGAAAGAGCCTCATGATAATCGCTGGCATGCCTATGGGCATGAGGAGGCGAGTTTTAATCTCGCCCCTAATTTCCTCAGTCAGATCACCCGTGAGGTGAAATTAATTGAATCGATTCTGCCGCTGGTTCGCTGGCACGCGCAGCCTTGGGAATTATTCCGGGCCAAGGCGGGCGATGCGGCCGTGCGCCGATTGGCAAATAAAGTCGTCCGCATTGATCGGTTAGTGCGCGTCGATGAGGCCGACCGAAAGGGGAGGGGTTCAAAATCTACCGCCGAGCCCTCGCCGCAGGGTATTTGGCTCACCGAACGTGCGGCAGCCCTTCATCTCCAGGACTCGGCCCCCAAGAAAATCGTTCTCGGACGCCACCTCATTGCTTTGGGCCACAAGCCCGCCGGTTGGTTCTCGCAGGTCCTCGACGAAGCCTTCGAAGCCCAGTTGGACGGCGTCTTTGGCGACGAAGCCGGCGGCCACGCTTGGCTCAAGGATCGCATGGATCGCTGGGCTGTCTAATTATTATGTCAAACCGTACCACTGGCTTAGCCGCTCACCTCGTCGGTTCAATTGATTGGAACGAGACCCTTGCGCATATCTTGAAATCGTTCGAGTGCGTCACCGGCACGATGCATCGGACGGATGCCTCCACGGGCTTGCTTACGCTCATCGCGCACCAAGGCATCCCCCCGCAGGTCTTGCCGATGCTGCTCCCCAAGATCGATAATATCCCGTTCGGTAAGGGTATCGCTGGTTGCGCCGCCCAGCGCAAAGAGGCCGTCCAGCTCTGTAATCTCCAAGAAGACCTCGGTGGCGTCGCCAAGCCTGACGCCCGTAAGACGAACGTCCAGGGCGCCCTGGCGGTTCCGGTCTTAGGAGCCGAAGGCAAGGTCATCGGTGTGCTTGGTATCGGCAAGATGCAGCCCTACGAATTCAACGACAGCGAGGTCGCGGACCTGAATTCAGTAGCGGCCTTGCTGGCACCGAAGCTCTGAAGCTGAACGGCGGCGAATGCCTCCCTGCTGGGCATTTATTTATCGTTAATCTTTATTTCCTGCGTGAGCGCCCGTCCAGTGGGCGACTCTTTTTGTAACAACAGATCTGCAGGCAATCCTTCAAAGGTAAGCTTGCCGCCTTTGTCGC
This sequence comes from uncultured Opitutia bacterium, assembly GCA_903850885.1. Classification (GTDB taxonomy): domain Bacteria; phylum Verrucomicrobiota; class Verrucomicrobiia; order Opitutales; family UBA953; genus UBA953. Next base: position 3,850 of record CAINMU010000108.1, read on the forward strand.
CACCCGCTGGGCCGAGTTCCATGACCCAATCGGCGGCGAGGATGACGTCGGCATGGTGTTCAATCACGATGAGGGTCGCCCCGGCGTCGCGGAGGCGTCCGAGCAACGCCAATAGTTTAGCGATGTCATCCCAAGCTAAGCCGGTGGTGGGTTCGTCTAAAACGTAAAGCCTACCAGCGTGATCGCGCCGCGATAACTCCGAGGCGAGTTTCAGCCTCTGGGCTTCGCCGCCGGAGAGGGTGTTGGCTGCTTGGCCGAGTTTAATATAACCCAAGCCGACCTCTTCCAGCGTGCGTAGTTTTTCCGCCAGCCGCGGCTGCGCGCGGAATATTTCTCCGGCTTCCTTGACGGAGAGCCCGAGCGCGTCGGCGATGCTCAGTCCTTTGAACCGCACCTCGAGCGTCTCGCGGTTGAAACGCCGACCGGCGCAACTGGGGCAGTCGATGAACGTCTCCCCGAGGAACTGCATATCGAGGGCGACCGAGCCTTCGCCGGCGCAGGTTTCGCAGCGGCCGCCGCGGACATTAAAACTGAATCGGCCTGGTCCGTAACCGCGGACTTTAGCCAAGGGCAGGGTGGACCATAGCTCCCGCATCAAGTCCATGATGCCCGTAAAGGTGGCGGGGTTCGAGCGGGGTGTCCGGCCGATGGGTTCTTGGTCGACCGCGGTAAATGCGACCATTTTTTCGAGACCCTCAATCCCGGAGTTTTTACCCGGGACAATTTTCGCGCCATTGATTTTCCGGGCAGCGGTGGCCGAGAGGATGTCGATGGCGAGCGTGCTTTTGCCCGAGCCCGAAACGCCGCAGACAACGGTGAGATTACCGATGGGAAACCGGGCGGTAATCTTCTTAAGATTATTTTCCGTCGCGCCTTTGATCGTGATGTGCTCGCGACCGGCGGGTTTGCGTTTGATAATTTGGCGTAGATCAGCCCGACCGGAGAGGTAGGCACCCGTGCGGGAGGTCGCATGGCTGAGGCACGCTTTCGGGGTACCTTCGAAGATGATTTTTCCGCCGTCGGCGCCGGCGCCAGGGCCCATTTCGATGAGATGGTCCGCCGCCCTAATCATGTCGCGGTCATGTTCGACGACGACGATGGTGTTCCCGAGGTCGCGCAGATCGTGGATTGATTTAATCAGACGTTGATGGTCGCTAGGGTGCAGGCCGATGCTTGGTTCATCGAGCACATAGGTGACGCCGACTAGTCCGAGCCCCAGTTGGGTGGCCAAACGGACGCGTTGAGCTTCACCGCCCGACAAGGAGCTGCATTCGCGATCAAGGGTGAGATAATTTAAGCCGGCATCGTTCAAAAAAGTCAGGCGCTGCTCGAGGCCGCGTCGCGCCTCCTCGGCTGGGATGACGCGCGGATGCGTGGCAAGTTCGCGGGTGAAGGCGAGGGCTGCGGGAATCGTTAAGGCCAGGAATTCAGCCATATTTTTACCGGCCAGGCGGAGGGAAAGTGCCGAAGGCGATAGGCGTTGGCCGTGGCAACCCGCACAGGTCGAGCCGGACTGGAACTGAAGCAACCGTTGGCGGAGGGATTCGCCGGTCGTCGTCCGGTAAGCATGTTCAAGCTCGGCGAACATGCCCGCCCAGACGGTCTCGACTAATTTACGCCCTTTGACGGGCGGCAGTTGAAAGATTCTTTTCGAATCGCCGTGCAAGATGAGTTGGCGAATGCCTGGGGCTAAATCTCGCCAGGGGGTCTTGAGGTCGAAGGGGGTCTGCTCGGCCAAGGCGCGTAACGTGGCATTGCGTCGGATGAGCGTCTTCCGGGTCGCACATTTCCAGGGCTTTACTGCGCCATCATTGAGCGAAAGGCTTTCGTCGCGGACCGAGAGACTTTCTTGGAAACGTAATTGCCGGCCTAAGCCGCCGCAATCCGGGCAGGCACCGCTCGGGTGATTGTGCGAGAGGGCGCGCGGGCTGATGTCTTCATACGTCTCGCCACAATGTTCGCAGGCAAGGTGAAGGGAGAGCACGTGTTCGGTCCAGTCACCGCCGCTCTCGGCGAGGACGAGGGCGCGATTTCGTCCTTCGCGAAAAGCGAGCTCGAGGGAGTCGGCGAGGCGGCTACGTTGGTCGGTCGCCATCACGATGCGGTCCACGACAACGTCGAGTTGCTGTGCGTCGCGCCCGATGAGCAAGCCCTCCGCTTCTTCGAGCGTGACGACTTTGCCATTGAGCCGCAACCGCGTGAAGCCTCGGCGACTGAGGTCGGCGGTCGTTTCCAGCAAGACCGAGGGACGATCTTTCGTGATGGGGGCGATGAGCATCAATCGCGTGCCGTTGGGAATGGCTTCTAAGGCCCGAAGATTATCATCCAAGGAGCGTCGGCGAACGGGGTGGCCATCTTTGAGGCAACGCCGATCGCCCGCTAAGATCCAGAGCGGTCGGGCATGGTCGGCGATTTCGGTGAGCGTCGCCACCGTCGAGCGTGGATTGGTGTTCCCGCCCGTGCGTTGCGCGATCGCGATGACGGGGGAGAGCCCGCGGATAAAATCGACGTCGGGACGAGCTACTGACTCAAGCATCCCTCGAGCCTTGGCGGAAAGGGATTCGAGGTATTGACGGCAACCCTCCGCATGTAGGGTATCGAAGGCCAGGGACGACTTTCCCGAGCCGCTCACGCCGGTGATGACCGTGAGGCGGTTGCGAGGCAGGATAACCTCCACGTTCTTGAGATTGTGGGTGCGGGCGCCTTTGATGTGGATGGGCGTGTTCAGAGGGGTGAACCATACCTTGGAACGCCCAAGGGAGAAGTGCGAAGTAGGGGAGGATGCCTTCCGTTAATAAGTCCCTTATCATTTCACTTTTACCTGAAACCTTAACCTGTTAATTTGCGGAGATGTTCCGTCCCTTGGCCGCCCTCTTCGTGTTCTGTACCGCCGCTGTTTTAGCGGATAAAGAAGAAACCCGCGTCCTTTTCTTGGGAGATAGCATCACGTATGGTGGCAATTGGGTGGTGTCCGTCGAATCCGCCATTCGGGCGCAGAAGGGTTTGGCGCGCGCGACCATCGTCAACATGGCCCTTTCGAGCGAAACCACTTCCGGACTTTCGGAGTCTGGTCATGCGGGTGGCAGCTTTCCGCGACCTGATCTGCACGAGCGTTTGCAACGGGCGTTGACGCAATTCAAGCCCACGCTCGTGGTTGCGTGTTATGGCATCAACGACGGTATTTACCAGCCGCTTGATCCGCAACGATTCGGGGCTTATCGCGACGGGATCATCCGTCTGCGTTTGGCGTGCATTAAGGCCAGCGCCAAGATTGTCGTGCTGACGCCGCCCCTTTACTCGCCTGATAATCGTCCGAAAGATGCGATCAATTACAATGGTGTCATGGATGCTTATGCCGCTTGGCTCGTGGAGCAGAAAACTGCGGGTTGGCAGGTGATCGATATCCGCCCGAAGTTGCGCGATGCCGTCGCAGCGGCGAAGCAGGCCGATCCGAAATTCATTTACGCGAAAGATAATTTACATCCCAGCGATGAAGGGCACCTCTTTATCGCGCAGGCGGTGTGGCCTGAACTCGCCATGTATATGAAATGGAAACCGGAGACGCCGTTTGCCGAAGGAGCTAAATTCAAGAGTTTGCAGCAAAGCATGACAGTACTTCGGAATGCCTGGCTGACGCAGGTTGGCCATAAGCGCCCGGGGGTCGCCGGGGGTATGCCCTTGGACGAGGCGGAGGCCCGTTCGGCCGCTCTTTTAACCGAATATCTAAGATAAATTAGGCTTTTAGGGTTTTGGGGGCAAAGGGGTGCTGGGGCTAAATTGCCTAACAAACACGACTCTGACACGAAACTGTAACAATTGTGTGGGATGATGTTGGCGCATCCCACTCATGAACACCTCCCTCAAGTCCCTCGCGCTGTTAGCCTTCACGGCCAGCATCGCTTCCGCTCAAACGGCTACCGCTGCTGCTTCGTCCGTCGTTACGGTTGATGCTAAGTTGCCCGACTACGTCGTCGCTTCTGGTGTTTCCGGCAACTTGAACTCCGTCGGATCCGATACGCTTAATAACCTGATGACCTTCTGGGCTGAAGGCTTTAAGGCAAAATATCCTAACGTTAATATCCAGGTTGAAGGAAAAGGATCGGGCACCGCTCCTCCTGCCCTGACCACCGGTTCGGCTCAGGTCGGTCCGATGAGCCGCGAGATGAAATCCAGCGAGGTTGCAGGTTTTGCCGGCAAGTTCGGCTACAAGCCTTCCAAGATCGCCGTCGCCATCGATGCCCTCGCGGTTTTCGTGCACAAGGATAATCCTATCTCGGGTCTCTCGTTGACCCAAGTCGATGCCATCTTCTCATCTACACGCAAGCGCGGCGGCCAAGACATCGCCACCTGGGGTGAAGCTAAGCTGACCGGCGACTTCGCTGGTAAGACCATCTCGGCCTTCGGTCGTAATTCGGCTTCGGGTACTTACGGTTTCTTCAAGGATAACGCTTTGAAGAACGGTGACTACAAGGGCAGCATCAAAGAGCAGCCAGGTTCCTCGTCCGTCGTTCAAGGGGTTGCGGCCGACCTCGGTGCTATCGGTTATTCCGGCATCGGTTACAAGACCTCCGGCGTCAAGGCGCTCGCCCTGTCCGACAAGGATGGATCTGCTTTTATTGAGCCCAGCTACGCCAATTGCCTCAACGGAACTTACCCGCTTGCTCGTTACCTCTACGTTTATGTAAACAAGGCTCCTTCCAAGGACATGGATAAGCTGACCAGCGAATTCATCACCTTTGTGCTCTCCAAGCAGGGCCAAGAGATCACCATCAAGGACGGGTATTACCCGCTCCCGGTTGATGTCGCAAGCGAAGGCCGCTCGTCTCTGAAGTACTACAGCGCCGAATAAGTTTGGTCTCGAAACCGCTTCGTCGTCACCACGCCCCTTTGGGCCGGTTCAAAAAGTACGACGAAAGCGGTCTCGGGTCCTTCAAGGCGGGGTTTCCCCGCCTTACCCTTTTTTAAAGAGAACGACACCTAAACGTCACCCGATGGAAACTTCCGACAAAAAGGCTGACTCCGCTTCGAAGTCGCGGTTTGACGTCAGTCCGATGACGTTAGCGGCTGATCGGTGGATGGGTCGCTTGATTCGTTGTGGAGGAGTTGGCGTCGTGCTCGCGGTGTTCGGGATGTTAGGCTTCCTGATTTTTCAGATCTTCCCGCTTTTTTCGGGCGCCAAGGTCAAGGTGGCCGCACCGATTCAATTCCCGGCCGATGCCGTCGCCTTCGGCGAAGACGAATACGGCGAGATGCCCTTCGCCTGTCTGGCAGATGGTTCAATTATTTTTCAGCGTGCCCAAGACGGGTCCAAAGTGCTTGCTTGGGCACCTCAGTTGTCGGGGCGTCGAGTCACGGCGATTCGTTCTTATCCTCGAAGTGGCATGGTTTTGTTAGGTCTTTCCGACGGTTCAGTCGAAGAGTTGAAAGTTGCCTATCACTCTAACTTTGATGCAGTCGGCAAGCGTACTTTAGAGCCTGTCGTGACGGCTTCCGAGCCGATCCAGGTCGGTCAGGCGGGGTCGCCCTGTCTCGATCTTTGGAACGCTAAAGGGTTGAGCGCTCGGCTCATTGTCGTCCAGCAAACTGTCGCTGGTAAAGCTAAGCTTACGGCAGTCCGTCAGACCGAACGGAAAGGCCTCGGAGGAAAGGCAAAAATTACCACGAGTGAACCTTTTGGCGTCGGTGCCGAGGTGGCGGATTTCGAAAGAGTCTTGCTGCCCTCGACGGCTGACGCCGTGGTCTTAATCCGGAAGAGCGGAGAGGTGCGCGTCTATGCCGAAGCTGGCGACAACTTTGTATTTTCCCAATCCTTCACCCCTTTTCAAGGGACGGCTGATCATCATGTCGCCGCCGCTGGGATGATTTTCGGAAATGTTTCGATAGTCTTCGTGAACGGAACCGGCGAGCAGCAGGTTTGGTCGATTTACCCACAGCTTCAGCCCGATGGCTTAAGTCAACGCCGCTGGGGCCAGATTCATGAGGGCGAGAAACTCGCCGGTGCCGGTCTGGGGGTCTACGCCGCCGAAGGCAATAAATGTTATTTAGCGGCGACAGAAGGCCTTTTGCAGATTCATAACATGACGACAGGTTCGTTGCGCTGGGAGGGCGCAGCTCCCCGCTTCGCCATCCGGCAGCTTGCTTTCGCCGGAAATTATGACCGGTTCACGGCGCTGGATGTGCAGGGAGTTTTGCACCGCTGGGAATTAGTCGACCATCATCCGGAATCCTCTTGGAGCGCGTTTTTCGGGAAGATCTGGTATGAAGGGGCTTCTGCTCCTGCCTATACCTGGCAATCTAGCGCCGGTTCGGATGAGTTTGAAGCGAAGTATTCGCTCGTCCCGCTCTTCTACGGCACGGTGAAGGGGACTTTCTACGCGTTACTCTTTGCGCTGCCCATCGCCCTGACCGCCGCGATCTACGTCTCGCAATTCTTACGTCCAGAGTTTCGGCAGGTGGTTAAGCCCGTGATGGAGATCATGGCGTCGCTCCCTTCAGTGGTACTGGGTTTTTTAGCCGGGCTGTGGCTCGCGCCCTTGGTTGATACGCGCATCGTGCCTTTGCTTTGCGCGGTGGCGGTTTTGGCCCCAGCTGCCATCGCGGCCGGATTTATTTGGTCTGCTTTGCCGCAGCCTTGGCGCCGACAGGTCGCGCCGGGCATGGAATTTCTCTGGTTGCTTCCCTTTGTGGTCTTGTGCGGCTGGTTGGCGTGGATATCGGGACCGGCAATCGAAGCCTTTTTCTTTACGGTCAAGGATTCCTCTTCCGGTTTGCCGATAGCTGACATCCGGGAATGGTGGCGACAGTCGACGGGGGCTTCCTATGATTCCCGTAATTCCCTGATCGTGGGTTTTGTGATGGGCTTCGCCGTCATTCCCATCGTCTTCACGATCGCCGAAGACGCTTTGTCTAATGTACCTAATTCTTTGGTCTCTGGTTCATTGGCCTTGGGGGCCAGTCGATGGCAGACTGTCTGGAGCGTCGTGATTCCGACCGCGATTTCAGGGATTGTCTCTGGGGTTATGATCGGTTTTGGCCGGGCCATCGGCGAGACCATGATCGTGGTGATGGCCACCGGGAATACCGCGGTCATGGAGGCGAATCCTTTCAGCGGGATGCGGACCTTGTCGGCTAACATTGCGGTCGAACTCCCAGAAGCCGCTGCGGGCCATACGCATTACCGAGCGCTGTTCCTCGGGGCTTGTTGCCTTTTCTTACTTACTTTCGTGATCAACACCCTGGCGGAAATTCTCCGGCAACGCCTAAGGGAGCGCTACAAAGTCGTCTAAACCATGCCCACTAATTCCGATAGCAGCACGCCCCGGGGCGAATCTTGGGTCTGGTTTACCGGACTGGGTCTAATCGTCGGCTTGGCCATGGTGGTGGGGCTGCTTAGTTTGGTTCTCGTCAATGGTATCACGGTTTTCTGGGCTCCGCCGGTGCCGGTCGTGAAGCTGGACGACGGTAAGGGGATTATCGGTCAGCTGGCGCAGCGTCGCATCCGGCCCGGAACGCCTGCGAACGCTCCGCGTTATGAACGTCAATATCAGGTCGGACTGCGCGAACTTAACGGTAATTCGTACCTCTGGGTCGATGAAGCGAAAATCAACGCCGAAGAATTCCCCACGGATGTCTTGGGCTTGGAGCGGGTGGAAAATGGACCCGCTTTCGTCCGACCAATCACGTTAAAGAAATCAGACGGGAAGGTGCTTGCGATTGCGGATGCGGATTTTGAAGCAGCGCTGCAATCCGAAGTCGCCTCCGCTCGTCTGATCCGCGAGAAGCTGGTGGAAATCAACCGTCACCAGGTCGGCGAGGTCAATGCCGACATGGAATCGGCCCGGATTGTCTTACGTCGGGCGGTGGACCTTCATCAGGAAACCAAGGCGGTTCAGCAGCGGGAAGTCATCGCTAAACTTGAAGCGCGTTACGCCGTATTGCAGGCCGAAGGCCGTAAAGTGAGCGAGGGTGGGGCCGTGGCGACTTTGGCGGTTCAAGACGCGGCGGGCCGCTCGGTCACGGTTCCGTTGACTCAGGTGATCCGGGCTTGGTTCCCTAATCGCCTCGATACTCCCGGACGGCTGCAATTGTTCTTCAGCCGTCTGAATGAGTTTATTTTCGATGAACCGCGGGAGGCTAATACCGAAGGCGGCTTGATGCCCGCGATTTTTGGTACCTTGGTCATGACGGTTTTCATGAGTCTGATGGTGACGCCGTTCGGGGTCGTCACCGCCATTTATTTACGCGAATATGCTCAACAAGGCCCCTTGTTACGGATTGTTCGCATCAGCGTCAACAACCTCGCGGGCGTGCCTTCGATCGTCTTCGGTGTCTTCGGCTTGGGCTTCTTCGTCTATGTTTTGGGCGGCACCATCGACCAGCTCTTCTTCGCCGATCAACTTAAGTATAATAATAATTCTCCCGTCTTCGGGACGGGCGGCATGCTTTGGTGTTCCCTCACTTTGGCTCTGATGACTTTACCCGTGGTCATTGTCGCGACCGAAGAGGCTTTGGCCTCGGTGCCTCGCGGGATGCGTGAAGCTTCCCTGGCGACCGGTGCCTCGAAGTGGCAGACGATTCGTGATATCCTGCTGCCGGCTTCGGCCCCGGGTATCTTGACGGGGGTCATTTTGGCGATGGCTCGTGGAGCCGGGGAGGTCGCGCCTTTAATGTTGGTTGGCGTAGTCAAGCTGGCCCCGACTTTACCGCTGGATGGCTCGGCCCCCTTCTTGCACTTGGATCGTAAGTTCATGCACCTGGGTTTCCACGTCTACGACCTCGGTTTCCAGTCGCCCGATTCGGATGCCGCTCGTCCGATGGTTTTTGCCACTACACTGCTGTTGATTGTCCTCGTCGTCTGCCTGAACATAGGGGCGATTTGGATCCGCAACCGTCTCCGTGCCCGTTTCAAGGGTGCCTCCTTCTAAAAAAATAAACCCCTCATGTCCCAAATCATGAACCCTCCTTCCGCTTCCCGTATCAAAGTCCGACCCTCTTCCGAACGCGAAGGGCGCAAAGACTACATTAGCATCCGCGACTACGGCTTCTGGTATGGCCAGAAGAAAGCCCTCGATGCCATCTCGCTCGACATCCCGGAGCGCCAGGTCGTGGCCTTCATTGGCCCTTCTGGTTGCGGAAAGTCCACGCTCTTGCGTAACCTCAACCGGATGAACGATCTGGTCGATGATGTCCGTCACGAAGGGGATATTACCATTGGCGGCCGTTCGATTTACGATGCCGGTCTGGAGGTTATCTCCCTTCGCCGCCGCGTGGGCATGGTCTTCCAGAAATCCAACCCGTTCCCTAAATCTATTTTCGAAAACGTCGTCTACGCCCTGCGGGTGGTCGGGGTGCGTGACCGCTCCGTCCTTGATGAAGCCTGCGAGACTTCGCTCCGCAAGGCTGCACTCTGGGACGAGGTGAAGGATCGACTGGACGACAGCGCCCTGGGTCTTTCTGGCGGCCAGATGCAGCGCCTTTGCATCGCCCGGGCTATCGCCAATCGTCCGGAAATTTTACTGATGGACGAGCCTTGCTCGGCGCTTGACCCGATTGCTACTGGCAAAATCGAGGAGCTGATCCACGAGCTCAAGGACCAGTTCACCATCGTCATCGTCACCCACTCGATGCAGCAGGCCGCCCGCGTGTCGGATCGCACCGCCTTCTTCTATCTCGGCAAGCAGATCGAATATGATACGACCGAGAAGATCTTCATGAACCCGTCGCAGGCTCAGACGGAAGCCTATATCTCTGGCCGATTCGGCTGATCTTTATTACCCCCACTATGCAACGTTTCTTCCACGACGAACTCCGTCAACTCCGCGACGACCTCATCCTGATGGGTGAGCGTTCGCTTGATATGACCCGGATGGTGCTCCGCGCGGTGGAGGCGGGCGATGATTCGCTGGCCTTGCAAGTGCGCGGAATGGATGACCGCGTCGATGAGCTCGAGAAGCGCGTCGACCGGGAAATCATGCGGTACTTGACGCTCTTTGGTCCGATGGGCAGCGATGTCCGCCTGCTGCTGGCCGCGCGCGATATCGGGCATGACCTCGAGCGCATCGCGGATGAAGCCTCGGTCATTGCGAAGCGTAGTTTAGTTATTTCCGAACGCGGACCTTTGAAGAATTTCCTGCACGTCCCGCAGGAAGGTATCATCGCCTGCGAGGTGTTGCGCCTCGCAATCGATAGCTTTATCGAAGGCGATCTCGATAAGGCTCGCTTGGTCCTGAAGCGCGACGCCGAGATCGACGCCCTCAACCGAAAGAACTACGAGGAGCTTTTCGGTAAGGCGGGTGACACCACCAAGGTTTCCGCTTCGCACGTCGAGCTAATCTTCATCTCTAAGGCCCTGGAGCGCATCGGGGACCATTCCAAGAATATCGCTGAGCAAGTCATCTTCCTGCTCTCCGGCGAGGACGTTCGACACTCCCGATAAAAAGTACCTCTTGTCGGAGGGCTTTCCTGTGTTAGGATGCGGGGATGGAAGTCGCACGTCGTCTCGGAGTCTTGATCCTCGAATGGGCATCGATCGCATTGGGGGTTTTTGTGGCCGGTCATTTTGGTTACCTGAGCTACAAGGATGTCGGCACCTTGGCAGTGGTCGCGATTGTCCTCGGTCTTTTTAATTCCTTCCTGCGCCCGTTCCTCCTGGCAATCTTCATGATCGTCTCGATCCCGATCCTCATCATCACCCTCGGCCTGGGCGCCTATCTGGTACTTTTCCTGACGAATGGTGCCATTCTCGCGCTCACGGACAGTTTACTGAAAGATCTAACCGTGAACAACTGGGCCATGGCGACCCTGACGATTTCTATCACCTCCTGGATGATCTCCTCCGCGGTCGGCATCGATCAGCTGAAGCCGTTGCGCCGGGCCAATGAAGCTAAGGCTAACGCTCAGAAAGCCAAAGAAGACGCGATTGATATCTGATTCGCTGCGGCGAATCAGATGAGGGCTTGGGCCAGGGACTGGGCTAGGCTCAGGTGTGTCCAGTCATCTCCTCGCTTTACCCTCTCATCGTTGGTTCAGGTGTATTTTACCTAGCCCCGGCCCTAGCCCTGTCTCTGGCCCTTTCACTCAGTCTTGCCAATCCGCTGAGAGTCCTTTGCTTTACCTCTCTTCCGTCATGTCGAATCCCGCTCTCTCCTCCTGGGCCCGCAATGTTGCCCCTTCACCGACCCTCGCCGTCGATGCCAAGGCGAAGGCTCTCAAGGCCGCCGGCAAGGACGTCGTCGGCTTCGGCGTCGGCGAGCCCGACTTCGATACTCCTCAGTTCGTCAAGGACGCCTGCGCCAAGGCCCTGGCTGAAGGTCAGACCAAGTATGCCCCCACGCCGGGCATCCCCGCTCTCCGCAAGGCCATTGCCGAGGACTATACCCGTCGCGGCTTCACCGGCATTGCCGACGCCAACGTCGTCGTCTCCCCAGGAGGCAAGATGTCTTGCTACCTCGCCATCCTCGCCACCATCAGTGCTGGCGACGAAGTGATCATTCCGGCTCCGTATTGGGTGAGCTACCCTGAGATGGTGAAGCTCGCTGGCGGTACGCCCGTCGTCGTGAACGCCGAGGACGTCACCGGTTTCAAAATCACCCCGGCCCAGCTGACCGCCGCGCTCACCCCGAAGACGCGCATGGTCATCATCAACAGCCCGTCGAACCCGACTGGCGCCGTTTACTCCCGCGCCGAGCTCGAAGCCCTCGTGGCCATCTGCGTGAAGGCCAACGTCTGGATCATGTCTGACGAGATCTACGAGAACCTCGTCTATGACGGCCAGACCACCTGCAGCCCGGCGACCTTCTCTCCCGAAGCCGCCCGCCTGACCATCACCGTCTCCGGCTACGCCAAGAGCTATGCTATGACTGGTTGGCGCCTCGGTACCCTCGTCGCCTCCGATAAGTCCCTCGCCGCCGCCGTCGCCGACCTCCAGAGCCAGATCTCGTCCAATGCCACCACCTTCGCGCAGTTTGGCGCCCTCGCGGTGCACCAGCACCCCGATAAGGCTAAGGCTTCCCTCGCCGAGATGGGGGCGGTCTTTGACAAGCGCCGCCTGAACCTCCTCGCTGGCCTCAACGCTATCCCCGGCCTGACCTGCTACCGCTCGCAGGGCGCCTTTTATCTTTTCCCCAATATTAAGTCGTTCGGCCTGACTTCCACGCAGTTCGCTGATCGTCTGCTCGAGGAAGAGCTCATGGCCGTCGTCCCCGGTTCCGCGTTCGGCTCCGAAGGTTACATTCGCCTCAGCTACGCGACCTCCGACCAGGTCATCGCCCAGGGTCTTGAGCGTCTCGCCCGTTTCTGTTCTAAACTCAAGAAGTGATCGCCTAAGGCGATCGCCCCTGAATGAGATGGACGGCATTCAGTGCCGTCCTTTTTTGTGCCTGAATCATGGTAGGGGCACGACCGCGTCGTGCCCTAGTTAAAGCAATCTCACTAGGGCAGCACGCGGTGCTGCCCCTACCTCGTGTCAGGCCGGCTCCACGAGGATGCACTCCATGCCGGCGGCGTCGGCGGCTTCCTTGCCGCGCGGGCTGTCTTCGATGACGACGCAGTCGGCGGGCCTCAGGCCGAGGCGGTCCGCCGCGGCGAGAAAGAGATCAGGGTGTGGCTTAGAGCGCACGGCGTCCTCGGCGGTGATGATGGCGTCGAAGAGATGAGTGATATCGATCTGCTTAAGGGTGGTAAACACGTGGTCTCGACGGCCGGCCGAGGCGACGGCGGTCTTGTGGCCTAGGCCGCGGACGTGGTGGACGACGGCGACGACCTCGTCGCGGGCGGTGACGTCCTTGGCGAGGTGCTCCTCGAGGAACTCATGGCCGTCGGCGAGCAACTGCTCGACGTTCAGGTCGAAGCCGAAATCAGATTTGAGGCGCTTGCAGGTATCGACGGCCGACATGCCGCCCATCGAGCAAAAGAGTGGCCATGGAAAATCGAACGGACGGCCGAGCTGCTTGCTAATGATGTGCGTCCAGCTGCGGTGGTGGATCCACATCGAGGCCGCCAGCGTGCCATCGCAGTCAAAAATCCATCCCGGCCGGGAGAGCAGGGCGGGGTCGAAGGGAATCATTTTGGACATGGCGATCAGCGCATGCCGGGGAAGCCGCCGCCAGGCATGCCACCGCGGCCGCCGCCCATCTGTCCCATGCGACGCATAAGTTCCTTGCCCTTACCGCCCTTCATCATCCGCATCATCTCACGCATCTGGGAGAACTGTTTGATCAAGGCATTGACGTCGCTGACCTGCGTGCCCGAGCCCTTCGCGATTCTCTGGCGGCGCGAGCCGTTGAGCACGTCGGGGTTGCGACGCTCCTTCTTGGTCATCGAGAGCACGATGGCCTCGGTCTTGGAAAGTTGCTTTTCTTCCTTCGCGCCGACTTGGACGTTACCCATGCC
>CAINMU010000109.1 GCA_903850885.1 uncultured Opitutia bacterium
AAGGGTATCGTCGGGCAGGCGCTCCGTGAATTTTACGCATCGCTCGATCGGCATACCCTGCATGACACCATCAATGGCCCCCACCGGGCGCGGATGATGAAGACATTGCTGGGTTGACCGCTTGTCTTTTTCTCCGGTCCGTCCACGTTGGGCCCCATGGAAATCATCGTCATGGGCTGCGGCACTTCGCAGGGCGTCCCCTTGGTGGCGCATGACAATCCCGGCATCGACTTGAAGGACGGACGGAATTGGCGCAGCCGGACCAGTATCCATGTGGTCATCGAAGGGCATCACGTCCAGGTCGACGCCGCCCCGGAATTCCGGATGCAGTGTCTTAAGAATGATATTCAAGCCGTGGATACCTTCATCCTGACGCATGGCCACGCTGACCACGTGTTGGGGATGGATGACCTGCGGCAGTTTTGTACCAATAAGGGCGGTGAGCCGATACCGGTCTTCACCACCCCAATCGGAATGGAGCGCATCCGCGCCATTTATCCCTATGCCATCGGTCGGCCGGCTTCGTCGGGGTATGTCGCGCTGGCTCTTAACCTCATGCCACGGCGGCTCGTCCTGCCGGGCGGCGGCATCCTCAGTTCGACGATTCTGCCGCATGGGCACGAGTCGACTTTGGGGCTGGTTTTCGAAGAGCCGTCCACCGGCGCGAAATTCACCTATTACACCGATTGCAAGAGTGTCCCGCCGGAGGCGGTGGAATTAGGGAAGAACGCGGATCTCGCGATCCTGGACGGCTTGCGCCCTAATTATCATCCGACGCATATGTCGATCGATGAAGCCTGTGCGGTTTCGGTCGAACTCGGCGCCAAGCGTTCGCTCATCACGCACATGACGTATCAGATCGACTATGCAATCTATACGGAAAAATTGCGGAGCACGTTTCCGAAAGTCGGTCTGTGTTACGACGGCTTGCGGATAACGTTGGAGTGACTGGCCGGCTTAGGGGATGAACTTCAATTCGCGCAACCAGATCAGGCTGTCGGTCTGCCATTGATCCCATGAGGGGCCTTTGTAACCGTTCAGGCCGTGCCCGCCGTTGGGGAGTTCGAGGAGGCGGGTCGGCAGATTGTGCGCTTTTTGGGCCTGGTAGAACATGCGGCTGTTTTCGATGGGTACGGACTTATCATCGAGTGCATGGGCAAGAAACGCGGGAGGGGTATCGTCTTTGACCTGCTTTTGGCTGGAAAAATAATCCGCCAGACCGGTAGCGGGCTTTTCGCCCAGCAGATTCTTTTTCGAGCCGACGTGCTGCACGCCTTCGTCCATGGTGATGACGGGATAGATCAGGATTGCGAAATCCGGTCGGCTGCTCTGGCCAGTGACGGCGTTCGGGGCGCGGGTCTCGATGGTATCAAAATGTACGGTTGCCGTGGACGCGAGGTGGCCGCCACAGGAAAAACCGATGATACCGACTTTCTTCGAATCGATTTTCCAAGCTGTCGCGTTCGCGCGAGCCGTGCGGATGGCTTGTTGCGCGTCAAGGAGGGGGACGTAAGGCCGGCCTTTGGGCAGGCGGTATTCCAATACGATACCGGTGATACCATGGCCGTTCAGCCACTTGGCGATACCATGACCTTCGCCGCCGACGACCAGGCCACCATATCCGCCACCAGGACAGATGATGATCGCGGCGCCGTTAGGCTTTTCTGCCAGATGCACGGTGAGCTTTGCTTTACTTGAGTCGGAAAACTTTCCGTCACCCTCGGGCGCATCTCCCTGCCAAAGGGGTTGCGAGGGCGGTAAGATTTCCGCGGCGAAAGTCGAAAGGGTCAGGGCGAGGAGAGCGAGTAGGCGCATGGGTTTAAAGGGATTGGGGTAGGGGTAGTGTGACTACGAAGTCCGCAGGAGGGAAGGCTCTTGGTGGGGTCGGGACTGCGTCACGACAGTGCTGTCCTTGTTCGCCGCGGTCTTCCATACCAGCCGCTTCGGCACAAAAAAGCCCCGCGAACGGGGCTTTTGAGGTATGGGAAGCGAATCACTTCTTTCCGTAACCAGCCACAGGCTTACCGTCGGCGCCGAGTTTGTCGACGGACCAGAGCAAGCCGCGGGTGACCAAGTCGAGGTAGCGGGGGTCTTCCACCGTGCTGTTGTTGTGGCCGAGGGTGGTGCTGAAGATGCGGGTCTTTTTAGGGCCGAATTCATTGGTCCAAACCACGATGCTGCTGGCTTCCTTGGCCGGCGTGACTTTGCCTTTTTTGTCCTTCATTTCCGGAATTTTCTGGGTGCCCTTGGCGAGACCCTTGGCGGTCAGGACTTGGACGTTGTTATAGAGCTCTTCGTTGACGGTAGTCCAATCGGCCATGCCGCTGACGATGGGGTTGGTCTTATCGCTGAAGGCGATCGAGATCGGCTGTTGGGGTCCGTGGGCGGTGGACTGGATGCCGATCATTTCGTACCAATGAGAGTTATCGTCGCCGGCTTTGACGGGCTCTTTGTAGTTACCCCAGCGGAAGCTATGCATGGCGCAGTGCAGGTTGACGCCCGGCAGGCCTTGGCGGTGGGCGTTCAGGATATTTTCAACGTAAGCGGCGTCGGTGATGTCGGCGGCACACTCGTCGTGTACGACGACGTCAAAGCTCTTATACCAGTCCGCATTTTTGTAGGTAGCGAAGACTGGCTTGGTCTTTTTGTCGGTGAAAGCCTTGTCGTTGATATCGACGAAATCGACGGTCACGACGGCGTTAAGACGCGACTCAATGCCGTTCTTAAGGATGTCTTTTTGCGCGAGGTAATCGTGGCAGCAACCGCCGGCGACAACTAGGACGCGGAGGGGTGCTTGCTCGGCGAAGAGAGCGGTGAGGCTGGCCAGAAATGCCAAGGCGAGGGTGGAGCGGAGTTTCATGGGGTGGTGATGGAGTGAGAGGGGGTGTCGGGTGCGGGGCAAATAAAACTTACTTTTTGGCTTTAGGGGCGGCAAGGGCGGCCTTGGCGAGCTCCGCCGGGATGGGTTGGCCCTCGATGAAGGCGTAAATGGCCTCTTTCTGTTCCTTGGTGAGGGGTTTCTCGGCCTTAGGCGGCATGACGTCGCCAGCGGTGCGCTCCAAGAAAACGCGAGCCAAGAGCATACTATCATCAGGCTTGCCGATGGTGAAGGTCGGGTTCTTGCCGCCCTTGAGCGTGGCCTCGAGGGTATCCAGGCGCAGCTTACCTTTCACTTTCTTCGGGCCGTGGCAGGAAATGCAGTTCGCGTCGAAGATCGGCTGAATGACTTTGGCGTAATCTTGTTTCTGTGCCGTGGTGAGCGGCTTGGCTGAATCAGGTTTCTTCGGGGTCAACGGTGAGGCGGCGATGAGCGCGGTCGACGAGAACAGAAGCACGGCTCGCATGGGCTTACTTCTTCGGGGCCTGCCTGGGGGCCTTGGTTGCGGCGAGCGCCAGCTTGGCCACTTCGTCGGGGATGGGCTTGGCTTCAATCCAGAGGGCCAAGGCATTCACCTGTTCCTTCGTGAGAGGTGTACCCTCGGTCGGCATGAAATCATCGTCCGCAGGATCGAGGGTCACGCGCACGTGCATGAGACTCTTCTTGAGGTCGCCGGCGACGAAAGCCGAGCCTTCCGAGCCGCCTTTTTTGAGGGACTCGAGTGTATCCATGCGGAGCTTGCCCTTTACCTTCTTGGCGCCGTGGCACTCGACGCAATGGGCGTCAAGGATTGGGCGGATGACCTGAGTGTAGTCATCGCGTTTCTGACTGGTGGTGACGACGCGCGGGGTGTCGGTCTTCTTGGGCGCGGCGACCTTGTTCGGCTTGAAGGGGAAGCCATCTTGGTGGACGAGTTCGCCGCCGATGTGGGCGGCGAAGCCCATGGTCGCGATGGCCACGAGTTGGGAGCCGAGCCGCACCTTGAATGATTTGACGAGCAACACGCTTGCCAAGCCGGCAAAGCCTGAAGCGACGATGCCGCCCCAGAGGTGGAGTTGGACGGCATCCCCGGCGTATCCGTTAAAGTGAGCGTGAATGATGCCGAGAAGGACGGCAACCCATGTGCCTGCGGCGGAAATGAAGGAGAGCCGGCGAACGGTGTTCGAGGCGTTTTCTTGGCGATCAAAGAATTCGAACAGCGGGACGATTAGCAGCAGGGCCGCCGGCAGGTGGAGCGCTAAAATATGGAAGTTGCCCAGGATCGATAGAGCGGCCGGGCCGCGGGCTTCGCCGTCGGCCGGGAACGCAAGAGCCGCGAGCACGAGGGTGAAATTGGCCGATACCGCCAAGGTGATAGCACGCCGCGGGGTGAGCGCTTTAATCCGGTCTTCGATCTTGGAAAGGAGTAGCATGATTGAAAGGGGTTAACTTTATCTAACGGCCGATGGTAGACGGTCAAATGGAAGTGAAGGAAATGCTGTTTATCTCCCTAGAGTTAGACCCAAAAAAAGCCCGCAGGTTGCACTGCGGGCTTTTTTGAAAGGACTTTATCGGTCTTACTTGGCTTCGATGAAGGCCTTGAGCTTGGCGAGCTGGTCCTTGGTCAGGGGCGTACGGCTCTTAGCTTTTTCAGGGGGCATGGCCAGGTCGTCGGAAGGGTTGGAGATGCCGAGTTCGCAGGACTTGAAGATCGAGCTCTTCGCGACATTGCCCCAGGTGATGCCAGGTCCGTTTTCTTTGCCGCCTTTGACGATGGTTGCGAGGGAAGTGGCATCGAATCCGCCCTTGGGCTTCTTGGCCTTGTCTTTGCCGTGGCAACCGACGCAGCTCTTTTCGAAGATCGGTGCGATGTCGGCCTTAAAGGCGGCTTCGTGGTCTGCGGCGGCAAAAGCCGAGGAGGCGGCGAGGAGGGCGAGGAGGGCGAGGGTGCGCATGGGTGTGTTAAGGTAACACTTAACAAAGCGAAAAGTTTCCCACTTGGGAGAAAAAAATGACCTATTCGCGTAAGGCCCAAGCCCGGCAGACTTCCTGCAGGCGGGTCGGGACATAGACTTCCACCCGGGTTCCCTCGGGAAGAGCCTTAGAATTGAGGATAGTGGCCCCAGCGTGCAGCTTTGAGAGCATGGCGTACTGGTCGTGGGGGATGAGAAGGGTCATATGCTCATCCCGGCTGGCGGCGCATTCCTCGAGGCGCTGGAGCAGGGCGGGGAGGCCTTCCCCGGTCTTAGTACTGACCAGCTTGGCGTCGGGGTAGGCGGCTAAGGCCTGGACGCGTTCGACCTCGTCGCACAGGTCGGCCTTGTTGAGTACGGTGATCACCGGCCGGTCGCCGGCGCCGATTTCGGTCAGGACCTGCAGGGTGGTCTCGGCATGCTTGTCGCGCTCGGGTGATCCGAGGTCGATGACGTGGACGAGGAAGTCGGCCTGCACGGCTTCTTCGAGCGTGGCCTTGAAGGCTTCGACAAGGCGGTGAGGGAGGCGACGCACGAAGCCGACGGTGTCGGTCAGCAGCAACGCGCGGCCGGAGGGTAGGGCGAGGCGCCGCGTGGTTGGGTCGAGCGTGGCGAAGAGCTTGTTCGCGGCGAGGACCTCGGAGCCGGTGAGCGTATTCAGGAGCGAGGATTTACCAGCGTTAGTGTAGCCGACAATCGAGAAGGTCGGGAGAGGGACGCGTTTACGTTGCTTACGTTGCGTAGCGCGCTGGGCGACGACCTCTGCGAGGTCGCGGCGGACCTTAGCAATCTTATCGCG
>CAINMU010000110.1 GCA_903850885.1 uncultured Opitutia bacterium
CTCCCCTTGAGTGAAGTGTTGTCCCGATACAACTAGGGCAGCACGCGGTGCTGCCCCTACCAAACGCGGCGATTACTTCGCCGCGGGATAATCCGTATACCCCTTCGCGCCGGAGGCATAGAAGGTACTTTCGTCCGGCGTATTCAGGACGAGGTTTTCCTCCAGACGGCGAGGGAGATCCGGATTCGAGAGAAACGGTACGCCGTAGGCGATCGCATCCGCCCAGCCTTCGGCGATGGCCTGCTCGCCCTGCGCGCGGTCGAAGCCGCCGGCGGTAATCAGCACGCCTTTGAAGTCCTTACGCAGCTCTTTCGGGCCGACGCCACTCACCGCACCATGCGCGATATCCTGGGCGGTGACGCGCGTGACGTGGGCGTAAGCGATCTCGAGTTTAGAGAGTTCGCGCAGGAGATAGCCAAAAGTCTCGGTGGGATTGGCGTCCGTCATGTCATTAAACACGCCCCCAGGCGAAAGACGGATGCCCACGCGGTCGGAGCCCCAAATTGAAATACAGGCATTGGTGACCTCAAGGGTCAGACGAGCACGAGCCGCCACCGAGCCACCATAACCATCGGTGCGGGTGTTGGTGCCACTACGGAGGAACTGATCGAGCAGGTAACCGTTGGCGTTATGGATCTCGACGCCGTCGAAGCCGGCTTCCTTGGCAAGGCGCGCACCTTTGACGTATTCGGCGACGATACCTGGAATCTCTTCAAGCGCGAGGGCACGAGGGGTCACGTAGTCGGCCATCTCCTTGCCTGTCCAGACCTGGCCCTTTGGCTGAATGGCGGACGGGGCGACGGGCAGTTCCCCGTTGAGCTGGAAGGCTGGGTGCGAAACGCGACCAACATGCCAGAGCTGCAGAAAAATACGGCCACCTTTAGCGTGCACGGCGGTAGTGACCTTCTTCCAACCCGCGACGTGTTCGGCAGTGTAGATCCCCGGGGTATTCGGGTAACCATGACCACGAGGCGAAACCGTGGTGGCCTCGGAGATGATCAGGCCGGCGCTCGCACGTTGACCATAATACTCGGCCATCAGGTCCGTCGGGACATTGGCACCTTCGGCGCGACAACGGGTCAGTGGAGCCATCAAGACGCGGTTCGGTAACGACACGGCACCGACTTGGAGGGAAGAAAAGAGGGAGGACATGAGCGGTTTGAAGGAAGAAGGTGAGGGATAGGGGCGGGGGCAAGAAAGGCAAGTGGGAGAGGACAGCAGAACGAGAGGCTCGGAAACAGTAAGGAGGCGAACGCTATGCATTCAGGTGACGGGGGACGGCCCCCGGGGACTACCTCGTGGTAGGGGCGCGGCTGCGTCGGCTGCCTTGGGTAGGGTTGAGCGCCCTCGCTCAACCGCCGCATTGGGTAGGGCGGGCTCTCCGAGCCCGCCACCTCATCGAATAAATCGGCCTACTCGGAGAGCCGTTCCAACCGCGGCTGACCAAGGGTGGTCAGCCCTACCTCACAAAGCATCAATTAGGTTCGGGTAATTTAACGCCCTCTCCCACACGCCAACCGCTTACCGCTATCACCCACTCAGTTCTCACTCATTACCCCATTATTCTTCCCTCCCCACCCCGCTGCCTCTATTCGTGCATGACACCTTTTTCGTCAGCCGTCCATGTCCGCCACTCCTTCCTCGCCTTCGCTTCGTTC
>CAINMU010000111.1 GCA_903850885.1 uncultured Opitutia bacterium
AAGCTTTGGAAGAAGTCAGATGCCTGACTCCTCCACATCCGGTATTAATCCAAGTTTCCCTGGGCTATTCCGGTCTTAAGGGCAGATTGCTCACGTGTTACGCACCCGTTTGCCGCTCTCTTTGTATTGCTACAAAAATCGCTCGACTTGCATGTCTTAACCACGCCGCCAGCGTTCACTCTGAGCCAGGATCAAACTCTCCAAAAATCCTGCCGAAGCAGGCATTTGAAGGTTCGGATCCTGGGATCCGAACTATTTTTATTTTCTCAAGTTCCTAGTGAAACACCGGTGATAATCTAAATTCGCGTTTTCTAATTTTGGTAGAACCCGCGATCAGTTATCGCCGGGTTCACCAGGTGTAAGGTTTTGACTAATACGATAGGCCGTATTGTCGCACAAAAAAATGAACTCTCAAAGAACCGAAAGGGGCCTCCAGTTAAAGGGAGGAACGGCGGACGGTGTTGTCGTTGATTGTTTCGTCAACGTCTTTTTTCGGTCACCGGCGTTTTTATTCGCGCCACTGGGTCCGAACACCGAACGATCTAAGGAACAGCCTCCTTTAGGGGGAGGGAAGTCCGAGAGTGAAGAAACGTTGCCTCGATTTCAAGCGGATTTTTCATTTTTTCACAGGCGGCATACATACGATATCGTGCTTATTAACAACGGTTTAGGATGAAGATATGTAATTTTAACATATTTTTTACTACCAACCATCTCTCCCTGAGGCTGCTTCGGCTCCCAAAACCCGAACTCTACCCATCGGGTCTATGCGCTTAACGGCCGGCGGATCTCTCCATGCTCAAGCAAACTGGCCAGACCAGCATTATAACCGCCGGTAATTTGCAGCCCAGCTTAAGGTTGTCATCATTTTTTTGATACACCTCGTAAAGGGTGGGCCGAAAGATTTAGCTGAATCCTATTAAGCCTGTAGGGTGCAGGCCGACGACCCCTTCGGGCTTCGCAGTTTACCTAACCCACGCGTAGCGTCTCGCAGGAAGGCTGGCGCCGCCCAGCTTAGGCGTGACCAGGGGTTCGCGGATACGGAATGACATCCCGGATGTTGCCTTCTCCCGAAATGAACATGAGCAACCGCTCGAAGCCGAGACCGAAGCCCGCATGTGGCACCGTGCCGAAGCGACGAGTGTCGACATACCATGCGTAGTTCTGAAGGTCGAGTCCGTGTGATTGCATCGCAGCGACCAAGCGATCAAGTCGTTCCTCTCGCTGACTGCCACCGATGATCTCGCCGACGCCAGGGACTAATACGTCCATCGCGGCCACCGTTTTGCCATCATCGTTCTGTCGCATATAAAACGGCTTCGCACCCTTCGGATAATCATGGACGGTGACCGGACATTTAAAATGGACTTCGGTCAAAAAACGCTCGTGCTCCGATTGCAGATTCTCGCCCCAGGTGACGGGGAATTCAAAAACCTGCGATGTCTTGGACAAGATATCGATGGCCTCCGTGTAAGTGATGCGCGCAAAGGGTCGTTCGGCGACGAATCTCAGTCGCTCGAGTAGGCCTTTATCGACGTAGGCATTGAAGAATTCTAGTTCGTCCGGACACTGTTCCAGGGCCGTCTTTACTAGGTATTTGACGAGTTCTTCCGCGCATTGCATGTCACCCGTAAGGTCGCAAAACGCCATCTCCGGTTCGATCATCCAAAACTCGCTGGCGTGCCGGCTGGTATGCGAATTTTCCGCCCGGAACGTCGGTCCGAAAGTATAGATATCCCCAAGTCCACAGGCTAAAGTTTCCCCTTCCAGCTGCCCCGAAACGGTGAGGTAGGATTGCCGGCCGAAAAAATCTCCCGCCCAATCCACCTTACCCTGATTATCTTTGGGCGGATCTTTAGGGTCTAAAGTGGTGACACGAAATAACTCCCCTGCCCCTTCGCAATCGCTCGCCGTGATGATGGGCGTATGCACATTAACGAACCCCTTTGCTTGAAAGAATTCATGGACCGCCCAGGCCAGGCGACTACGGATACGCAACAGGGAGCCCGTGCGATTCGTCCGTGCCCGCAAGTGCGGGATTGAGCGCAAAAATTCCACGGTGTGTCCTTTCTTTTGCAGCGGGAAAGATTCGTCTGCTCGCCCGACTAATTGAAAAGCCTTGGCTTTAAGTTCCCATTTCTGACCCTTGGCCGGCGAGGCCACCAAAGACCCTTCCACCCGGACCGAGGATCCGGTAAGCGCATCCTTAAGTTGTTCTGAACCGGGGACGGCAAGGTCGACGACTATTTGGAGATTCTTCAGGCAGGAGCCGTCATTGACTTCCACGAAGGAAAATTCTTTCGCGTCTCGGCGCGTACGGACCCACCCCGCGATGGTGATATCCAAGAGCGGCTCCGCCGAAGCCAAAGCCTGCTTAACCTTAATTCGCATGGGGTAATTTGAACGAGGCAGCCCCCCAAAACAAGCGAGAGATGGCAAAAGCATCCCCCGCGGACTCGCCTAGACTCTGGCTGGACAATTTCATCCCCTTTCCCACGCTCCAAGCCCTTCCAATCTATGAACGCACTCGAGCAACTTCGCCAACACACCAAGGTCGTCGCGGATACCGGCGATTTCGCCGCCATGAAGGCCTTCAAGCCGCTGGATGCCACGACCAACCCGAGCCTGATCCTGAAGGCCGTCCAGATGCCCGAGTACCAGGCCCTCCTCCAAAAGGCTGCTCTGGACAACAAGAGTCGCGGGGTTCAGGCCGCCGTCGACGCACTCCTCATCTCCTTCGGCACCGAAATTCTCAAGATTGTCCCCGGTCGCGTCTCCACCGAAGTCGACGCCCGCCTGTCCTTTGATAAAATAGCGACCATTGCCAAGGCCAAGGAGCTCATCGCTCTCTATAAGGCCGCCGGCATCCCCAAGGAGCGCATCCTCGTCAAGATGGCTTCGACCTGGGAAGGCATCCAAGCCGCCGCTGAACTCGAAAAAGAAGGCATCCGCTGCAATCTCACCCTGCTCTTCTCCTTCGCCCAAGCCGTGGCCTGCGCCGACGCCAAGGTCCAGCTGATCTCGCCGTTTGTCGGCCGCATCTACGATTGGCATAAAAAATCCCAAGGGGCCAACTGGAACGAAGCTGCCTCCTCCGGTGCCAACGACCCCGGGGTGCAGTCTGTCCGCCGCATCTTCGCCTATTATAAGCACAACGACATCAAGACCGAAGTCATGGGCGCTTCCTTCCGTAATTGCGGCCAGATCAAGGCCCTCTGCGGTTGCGATCTCCTCACCATCGCCCCGATCCTCCTCGAAGAGCTCTCCAAAGACTCCGCCGACGTGCCCAAGGCACTCGATGAAGCCGCCGCCAAGTCTGAAGGCGAAGCCGCCAAGGTCTGGGGCGAAAAGGAATTTCGCTGGCACCACAACGAAGACGCCATGGCCACGGAAAAGACCGCCGAAGGTATCCGCGCCTTCGCCGTCGACGGCAAGAAGCTGGACGACCTCGTCGCTAAGGCCATCGGCTAAGCGAACCGTCAGTCTCTCAACCAAGACCAGGCTAAAACCCTGGTCTTTTTATTTCCGGCGCTGGCGGACCGCCTCGAAGAGGCAAATCGCCGCGGCACTGGAAACATTGAGCGAATCCGATAATCCGGCCTGCGGAATCGAGATCTTCTCGTCCGCGCTCTTAAGCCAAAAATCCGTCAAGCCGTCCTTCTCCGAGCCGAGCAACAAGGCCACGGGTCCGCGACAATCGACATCCCAATAAGCCTTGGTGGCCGCCGGTGAAGTCGCCAAAGAGCGGATGCCCTTCGACTTCATCCAAGCGTCAGCCTCCTGCGAGGTACAAACCGCCACGGGTATCGAGAAAAGCGCTCCCTGCGATGAGCGAACGACATTGGGATTAAAGACATCGGTGATCGGGTCGCAGACGATGAGCGCATCACAACCGGCGGAGTCCGCCGTACGAAGTAAGGCACCGAGGTTGCCTGGCTTCTCGACCGATTCGGCGAGCAAGATCAGGGGATTAGCCGAGGTCTTGAGCTGCCCAAGGGAGCAGTCCCATGTGCGGGCGACGCCAATCAGCCCATCGGGCCCTTCGCGCCCACTGACCTTCTCAAACGCAGAAACCCCCAGTTCACAGCACAGTACCCCAGACGCTCGACCATGGGTGACGAGTTCGGCGGCCTCCGATCCACGGAACATCGACGGGCAGAAATAGATCTCCAGAACCTCAAGCTTGCGCTCGATGGCCCGGGACAGCTCTCGCAGACCTTCCGCGATAAACAAGCCGCGGGCTTCTCGCTCCGCGCGATCGCGTAAGCGGGCCAAAGCCTGGACGCGGGGGTTCTGACGACTTTGGATGACCTCTTCGGACACGGTGGCAGTGAGTAGCATGTCCTGCGGGAGGGCAAGGCTAGCCGTCAAGGGGCCACAAGGGATAAGGCTCGACCTCCTCGCGTTGTGGCTGACTTTCATCACATGTCCGAATTCGAGCCGCCCCAATCACGCAAGCCTGACGCATCCAAGTTCCGTCCTGGCAAATTTACTTACCATCAAGAGATTGAGGTAGAAATAGCCACGATCACCAACCTCGGCGAAGGCCTCGCCCGCGTCGACGGCTGGGTGGTCTTTATTCCTGGAGCGCTACCCGGGGAAAAAATCGTCGCCCGCGTCTGGCATAATTCGGCTAACTTCTCCCGCGCCGACCTTGTCCGCGTCGTCGTCCCTTCGCCACATCGCGTCCAACCCCGTTGCGATCTCTTCGGAGAATGCGGCGGATGCCAATACCAGAACCTGGCCTACCCTCAACAACTCGAATGGAAGCGCAAGCAAGTGGCGGAAGCCTTCGAGCGCCTAGGCGGACTCAAAGTAGAAGTCGACGCCTGCCACCCTTCGCCGAAGCAATATGGCTACCGTTCGAAGATCACACCGCACTTCATGACACCACGAAGGGCAGACTTCCCGATTGGCTTCCTAGCCTCCGGCACATCCCGCCGCGTCATCGATGTACCTAAATGTCCGATTGCGACCGATGCGATTAATTCATCCTTTGCGAAATCCCGGAAAGAGATTCGGGGCAACCCTGGCCGCTTCGAACGCGGAGCCACCCTGCTCTTCCGTGATTGCGAAGAAGGCGTCATCACCGACCCACGCCAAGTCGTCACTGAAAAAGTCGGTGCCATTCAGCTCAAGTTCCTGGCGGGAGAATTCTTCCAAAACAATCCCTCCGTCCTCGAGCAGTTCGTTGGTTATGCCATCAAGCTTGCCCAAGAGTCAGGTGCGAAACACCTCGTTGATACCTATTGCGGCTCGGGCCTTTTCGCCCTTTCCGGCGCCCGCCAGTTTGAATCCGTCAACGGGGTCGAGGTCAGCGCGGAGGCGGCCCGCAAGGCGGCGGAGAATGCGACCCTTAATCGCCTGGTGAACTGCCGCTTCATCGCCGGCAGCGCCGAATCCATCTTCAAGAATATCCCAGTCAACGGCGCTGATTCTGCGGTGATCGTCGACCCGCCCCGCAAGGGCTGCGATGAAGCCTTCTTAGAGCAACTGCACCGCTTCAATCCGCGTCGCATCGTCTATGTCAGTTGCGCACCGGACACCCAGGCCCGTGATTTAAAATACCTTTGCACCCTGGGGTGGAAGGTGATCGCCGTCCGCCCCTTTGACCTCTTCCCGCAAACGCGACACGTCGAATGCATCGCGGCGCTCGAACGCGCTTAAGTAAATAAAAAGGGGCGCCCCTTGGCGCCCCTTTTGCTTGCCCGGAATCGTTGGCTTAAGCCTGTGGCTTGGCGGCGTTTTCTTCTTCTTCCTCCGACCGCTCCACTTTCGAAATACCCAAGAGCGCTTCGCCCTCTTTAAGGCGCATGACGCGAACTCCCTTGGTATTCCGCCCGGCCGTACAACGGATATCCGAAACCTTGGTACGAATGGATTGACCGCCCTTGGTGAGCAACATGACTTCGTCTGCTTCCTGGACGCTGAGTGCGCCGGCCACGCCGACCTCGGTGGAGATCGCAATGACGCCCTTGCCGCCCCGGGATTGCTTCCGATAGACGGGCTCTTTGGTCTCTGGATCGTCAAAGGGCGTCCGCTTGCCGATACCGTCGATGCCGACGACAAGGAGCGTGCAGGCCGGATCGACGATTTCCATCGCCTTGACCAAGTCACCCGAATCGAGACGCATGCCCACGACGCCCGTGGTGTCGCGCCCCATGGAGCGGACATCGGATTCGTGGAAGCGAATGGACATGCCGGACTGCGAGATCATCACGACTTCGTTGTCGCCGTTGGTCAGCTTGGTCGAGATGAGACGATCGCCGTGTTCGATATTGATGCCAATGATCCCGCCCTTGCGGTAGTTGGCATACTTGGAGATTTCCGTCTTCTTGATCGTACCCAAGGCGGTGCTCATGATCAGGAACTTACCTTCGTCGAAGTTGGAAACACAGACCATGGCGGCCAGTTTTTCGTCGTCCTTGAGGTCCAGCAGGCGGGCGATTGACTTACCGCGAGTGGCCCGTCCGGCTTCTTCGATTTCGTAAACTTTCTCTACGTAGACCCGTCCGTTGTTCATGAAGAACAAAATATGGTCATGCGTGTTGGCCGTGAAGAGGTGCTCGATGAAGTCACTGTCGTCATCGGAGGCTGCCTTGGAAAGCTCTGCGCCCTTGGTTCCTTTACCGCCGCGTCGCTGCAGGCGATACTGGGCCACCGGCGTGCGCTTAATGAAGCCCGCGTGCGAGACCGTGACGACGCACCCTTCGTTCGCGACGATATCTTCCATCGACAGGTCGCCTTCTTGGGCGTTCACCTTGGTCTTGCGCGGCCCGACGTGATTCTTGGCAGCTTCGCGCAGTTCCTTTTTGATCAGTGCCAACAACTTGGCCTCGCTGGAAAGAATGCTGCGAAGCTCTTCAACGAGTGCCATCAGTTCGCGATATTCGGCTTCGATCTTGTCACGCTCCAGCCCGGTGAGCTGATAGAGGCGTAAGTCGAGAATCGCCACGGCCTGGCGTTCACTGAGGCCATACTTGGCGATCAACTTCACCCGAGCCTCGTCACGATTGACGGAGGCACGGATGATTTTGACGAAGTCGTCCAGGTTGCGGAGAGCGATCTTGAAGCCTTCGAGAATATGGGCGCGGTCTTCGGCCTTTCGGAGACGGAACCGGGTACGGCGGGTGACCACATCGCGGCGGTGCTCGACGAAACATTCGAGTAGCTCGCGGATATTCATCTGCTTCGGCCGACGCTTATCGAGTGCGAGCAGGATGACGCCGAAGGAGTTTTCGAAATTCGTATGCTTGTAGAGCTTGTTGATGACCACTTTGGGGTTCTCATTCCGCTTTAGCTCGATCACCACGCGGGTATTTTCATCGGACTCGTCGCGGAGGTCAGAGACTTCATCAAGCACCTTCTCGGTGCAAAGATCCGCGATGTGTTTAACCAAAGAAGACCGGTTGACGTTGTACGGAAGCTCGGTCAGGACGATCTGCTCCTTACCGTTCTTCATCTCTTCGGTGTGGGCGACGCCGCGCACGCGAATGATACCACGGCCGGTCCGCAGATACTGCTTGATGCCGTCCTTGCCGTTGATCACCCCGCCCGTCGGGAAGTCTGGACCGATGATGATCTTCTCCAGGTCTTCGACCGTCGTATTAGGCTTATCGATAATCAGGCAGGTGGCATCAACGAGTTCCTGCAGATTGTGCGGGGGAATATTGGTCGTCATACCGACCGCGATGCCAGTCGAGCCGTTCATCAGCAGGTGTGGCAAAGCGCAAGGCAGCACGGTTGGCTCGGTGGTCGACTCTTTGTAGTTTGGAATGAAATCGACCGTGTCTTCGTCGATGTCCGCCAGGAGCTCGGCGGAGACCTCGGAAAGACGGCACTCGGTGTAACGGTAAGCCGCGGGTGGGTCGCCGTCGACCGAACCGAAGTTACCCTGAGGCTCGATCAGCTGGTAGCGCATCACCCAATTCTGGGCCAAGCGCACCAGGGTATCGTAAACGGAGCTATCCCCGTGCGGGTGATAGTTCTTCAGCACTTCACCGACGACACCGGCGCACTTGTCGAAGGGGCGGTTATGGACGAGGCCTTCGCGCATCATCGCATACAGGATGCGACGTTGGACGGGCTTGAGGCCATCGCGGGCATCCGGGAGCGCGCGCGCGACGATAACGGACATCGAATAATCGATGTACGCCGTCTGCATAATATCCGTGATATTAGCGGAAGTGAATTTCTCTTTGTCAGAATACATGGGATGAAATATTTAGGGGGAGGAGAACGGGCTCAGACGTCGAGGTTGGAGGTATTGAGCGCGTTATCTTCGATGAAGGCGCGCCGAGACGGCACGTCTTCTCCCATCAGCATGGCGAAGACCCGGTTGGCTTCAGCGGCATCCTGGATGTCGACCTTAAGGAAGCGCCGCTTGGCGGGATCCATCGTGGTTTCGAACAACTGCTTCGGATTCATTTCGCCCAAGCCTTTGTAGCGCTGGATCTGCAACCCCTTGCGACCAAACTGGCGAATCTGTCCAATGAGCTCAAGGATGGTGCCTAAGGGGATAGGGTCGGCTTTCTTGACCAGCTTCTTGGCCGGCTTCTCTTCGCCCTTGGCCTTAGGTTCGTCTTCCGCCGCTTCGGCGGCGACCGGAGCTTCTTCGGGCGTCGAACCATCGATCAGATGGTAGCGGGCTTCTTCGTCGGCTCTGAACTGCTTGACGTCCATCCCTTGGGTCTCGAGATCCTTCAAGACCTTGGAGATCGAATCGTTCTCGAAGATTTCGATCACGTTCACGCGCTCCTGAACGACGGTGCCGTCTTTAAGTTTCTTTTCGCGGTCAATCTTATCGGAAAGGAAGTCTTCGACTCCGGCCTTGCGAAGATACGCCTGCTTGGCGTCGGAGTCCTTAAGGAACTCGTAAGTCTCCTCATTGCCCGTGCGGGTGCGCACGATGAAACGCGGGAGCGCATGGCTCTTGTGATCCTGCTCGTCAAGGTAAGCACCCAGCTGGCAACCGGTCCGGCCGACACTTGATCCGAGCGACTCCAGTCGAGCGAGGGATTCCACAATCTTATCCAGCTTCTGGCCAGGGAAGATATGCTTATCGCGCAAACGCAGCAAATTCACGTCTTCCGAACCGAGTTCGAGAAGAATGCGGTTTAGTTCTGGGTCGTTGTCGACGTACTGTTCACGCTTCTTGCGTTTGATGCGATAAAGCGGCGGTTGAGCGATATAGACGTAGCCCGCTTCGATCAGTCCGGGCATCTGGCGATAAAGGAACGTCAGCAGCAAAGTGCGGATGTGCGAACCGTCGACGTCTGCGTCTGTCATGATCACCAGCTTGTGGTAGCGGCATTTCGTGACGTCAAAAGCGCCGTCGCCTTCGTGTTTACCGATGCCGGTTCCGCAAGCGGTGATGATGGTGCGGATTTCTTCGTTGGAGAGGATCTTGTCGATGCGAGCCTTCTCGACGTTGAGAATCTTGCCCTTGATTGGGAGGATCGCCTGGTAACGCCGATCGCGACCCTGCTTGGCGGAACCACCCGCGGAGTCACCTTCGACGATGTAAAGCTCGCAGACCGAAGGGTCGCTCTCGGAACAGTCCGCCAACTTGCCTGGTAGACCTCCGGAGGACATCGCGGACTTACGAACGGTTTCGCGCGCCTTACGGGCAGCCTCACGCGCCCGGGCGGCATTCAAACATTTGTCGACAATCCGGCGGCCAGTCTTCGGATCGCGCTCGAGGTAATATTTCAGCTGCTCGCCGACCACCGAGGTCACGATCCCTTCGACTTCCGGATTGGTGAGGCGGGTCTTGTTCTGCGATTGGAACTTAGGGTCAGGGTGCTTGACGGAAATGACGGCCACCAGGCCTTCGCGCATGTCGTCGCCATTGAGTTTGGCGTCCTTGTCCTTGATGAGATTATTAGACTTGGCGTAATGATTAACCACGCGGGTCAGGGCCGAACGGAAGCCGGAAAGGTGCGTGCCGCCTTCGGGCTGATTGATGAGATTAGCGTAACTGAACACCATTTCGTCGTAGCGGTCGTTATACTGCAAGGCCACGTCGAGCGTCATGCGGCGCTGATCGGGCTTCGGTTTTTCGCCCTCCGCCATCACCCGAGGGTTGGATAAATCGGTAAAATCGACTTCGGCGGAAATCAGGATCGGCTTATCGAAAAGCGTCTCCTCGTTGGCGTTCAGGAAAGAAACATATTCCGCGATGCCGTCCTTGAATTCAAAACGGTCGGCCCGGTTGGAACGCTGATCCTTCAGCTCGACGACAATCCCCGGGACAAGGAAAGCCAACTCGCGCAGACGGCGAAGGATGATGTCGTACTTGAACTCTTGCGTGGCGACGAAGATTTCCGGGTCGGGGTGAAAAGTGATTTTAGTCCCCGTGCGCTTCGTCTTGCCGATGACCTTGATGGCCTGGACGACTTCGCCGCGGCTGAATTTCATCTGGTGCACTTCGCCCTCGCGACTGACCTCGGCGATAAAACTGTCGGAGAGTGCGTTGACGCATTTTGCGCCGACGCCATTCAATCCGCCCGAGACCTGATAAGCACCTTTGTCGAACTTACCGCCGGCATGCAGGTTGGTGAGTACGAGCTCAAGGGTCGGAATTTTTTCTTCCGGGTGCATCGCGACTGGAATCCCGCGGCCATCGTCCTCGACGGACAAAGATCCATCCGCATGGATTTCCAATTTGATGCTTCGGCAATAACCGGCGAGCGCTTCGTCGATCGAGTTGTCGACGATTTCGTAAACGCAATGGTGCAAACCCGTCTCGTTCGTGTCGCCGATATACATGCCAGGACGTTCCCGCACGGCCTTCAGACCCTTCAGCCGCTTAATGTCGGCGGCTCCGTAAGATTCGTTGCCGGCGTGCTTTCCGCGGGCGTTAGATTTGTCAGAATTTTCGCTCATATTTTAGATAGAAATTGGGGAGATTTTCCCCGGGAAAAGGGGGTATCAAAATGCTGTTTTTAACACCTCACGGTGCAACAGGAAAAACCCCCGATTCACATGTTTTTTAAGGCGTCGAAATATCTGTTAATCAACCCCTTACAAAAACTTATAAGTCACTTAAGCCAACCTTACTCACAGCCTATAAACAGCTCATTTACAGGCCAACCCACAGCTTTCAAACAGGGCATCGTCGACTCAATCCAAAAAGGCTGTAAGCGGCCCGATCGCTTCCGCTCCAGCATCCTCGAGAACATAGTGACCTGCCGAAGGGAAGACGAGCGTCCGCGCCTCAGGAAAACAGGCGATAAAGCCCTCTAAAAAGGCCTGATTGAAGCAAAAGTCCTTCATCCCCCAGCAGAGCAGCATGGGTTTCCCCCGCAAGCCAGGCAAACCCGCCTCAACGGCCGCCAGAACGGGGCGAGAGGGGTGATGGGGCTCCATGGGTATATCGGCCACAAAGTCGGCCACAGCCCGACGCCTTGCAGCCAATAAGTAGGGGAAGAGGAACCCGGCCTTAACCGCCGCTGTCAGCGGGCGCTCCACCGCCATCCAGGTCGCCGGTCGGGCAAAGCCGTTCAGGCCTTGGACCATAAACCTACCGATCAACGGCCAACGGCAAACGGCGATGCGGCAAGGTATCTGCTTGGAAAGAAACGCCCCGGTATTGGTGACCAGGATTTTACCCACGCGAGCGGGATTCCGGCCCGCTACGCCGAAGCCGATGGCGCCGCCCCAATCGTGAACGCCTAAGTCAAACTCTCCGATGTTAAGATGCGTGAGCAAGGCTTCGACATCAGCG
The DNA here is from genome assembly GCA_903850885.1 of uncultured Opitutia bacterium. Taxonomy (GTDB): domain Bacteria; phylum Verrucomicrobiota; class Verrucomicrobiia; order Opitutales; family UBA953; genus UBA953. Next base: position 11,729 of record CAINMU010000111.1, read on the forward strand.
ATGCGGTCGGCCAGCCGAAGGAAGCGATCGGGTCGAGCGGAAAGCCCCATGCCCACGTGGTCGGGCACGATCACGCGACGCCCACGCGCCGCCAGTGCCACAATCAAATCTCGCCAGAGGAACGACCACGATGGATTGCCGTGAAGAAGTAAAACCGGACGACCCTCGCGAGGGCCGTGATCCACGTAATTCATCCGCCCCGATGGAGCCGAAAAATCATGGGCGGCGAAAGGGTATAAAGCCTTGAGCTCGGCAGGGAGATCCATGGGCGACGTCATTGGCATTCGACGGCAAGCATCAGACTCGCGAGGCCGCTGCCGATGCCCAGCAGCGCGACGCGGTCACCTGACTTGATGCGCCCATCCGCCAGAGCCAAGGCCAGCGTCGCGGGGACCGACACCGAACCCACGTTGCCCAGATGATGAAAGCTTTGGCAGTCTTTGGTGACATCGAGCCCGAGCTTTTCAAAAAGCAAAGCGGAATGCCGGCGGCCGACTTGGTGGGTGACTACCCGTTGGGGCGTTGATTCATCCCAACCCGTGACGCCTTTGAATCGGCCCCAACAACGCTGCGCCAATGCAACGCCGGCGATTAATAAACCCTCCGAGTCGGTGCGCATATCCAGTTCATCCGACGAGGTATCGCCCTCGCACAATGCATTAGCCGATGAATCCGTTTCAGCCGCGCCTCCCAGAAGTCGAATCGCACCAGGGGCGGCAAGATCATCCCGACTGACGACAACCGCAGCGGCACCAGCGCCGATCGTTAAATTGGCGAAGTAAGGTTTAATGCCCTCACGCGTCAGGGTGAGGTCTTCGTTCAACAAACGAACCGTACGCTCGACCAGCGGCCGGCCATCTTCACCGGCACAAACGAGCGCTCTCCGGATTTGGCCCGACTCAATGAGCCCAGCGGCCAAGACGATCGCGTTCAGCCAGCCCAGACAGGCGTTCGAGACATCGAGGATTTGGGCCTGCGGTCCCAGCCCCAACAAACCGTGTACGTAAGCGGCCGTCGATGGCTCAAGCCGATCGCGACAAACCGATGAATGGATTAACAAGTCGATATCATGGGGCCCCACGCCGGCGGCGACCATCGCCCGGCGACCGGCCGAAGCGGAAGCTTCCGAAGGGCGAATCGCCTGAGGCCAGAAGCGTCGCTCGTGAATCCCAGTCATCAGCTCCAAGCGCCCTTCCGGTAGCTTTAAACGCTGGTAGAGCGGGGCTAATTTTAATTCCAAAGTCTCCGAAGTCCAAACTTCGGGAGGAAGTTCAGCCACCAGCCCGGATAAAACTGTGCGCCTAAATTGCACGTCAGAGAATACGGGATGACGCCTTGACCAATTCTTCGTCAAAGAAATTCAGCCCCATGCCCGCATCGACGACGACGCCTTGGCCGTTGATGCCGCTGGAGCGCGGCGAAAGCAGCCAGACCGCCGTATCGGCGACTTCCTGGGTTTTCAGGGCCTCCTTGCGAAAGGTCATCTTTTCGGCGTGTAGGTAATTATGGAGATAGCCAGGGATGCCCGCGCTCGCACTCGTCTTCAGCGGGCCGGCGTTCACGCTGTTAAAGCGGACGCGCGTGTCCGCGGAAAAAGATTTCGCCAGGAAACGCGTTGCCGATTCCAAGGCCGCCTTGATGGGGGACATGTAACCGTAGTTGGAAGCGGTGACTTGCGAAGAAATCCCGATCGAGACCACCGAGGCATCCGACTTAAGATGGGGCTTCAACGCCCGGGCTAATTCGACGAGCGAAAAACAGGAAATGGCCGTCGCTTGGAGAAAATCAGCTCGGAGGGTCTCGTGAAAAGGCTGCATCCCTTGGGAGAAATTCGCGAACGCCACGCTGTGTAAAACCCCGTCAAGCGGGCCATGTTCCTTGCCCACCGCCGAGGCCAAGCGGATGGTTTCTTCTTCCCGCTCAAGGTCACAGAGGTAAACTGGCTTCCCTTCCAGAAGGCCCTTAAGCGAATCGAGCCGCGCTTGGGAACGGACGGAATAGATCACCTTGGCGCCTTCTTCCTCGAGGGTCTTCGCCACGTGCCAAGCGACCGACTTCTTATTGGCGACGCCCAAGACGAGAAAGGTTTTTCCGGTGAGACCAAGAAACGACATTGCAGTTAATCAGTCGGCCTTATCGATAAGGGCGAGGGCAAAACGTATCGTCAGAACCGCCTTGCCCTCTCGGCGAACGGTCCCCGTCATGAAGTGAAATTGCTGCAGGGTTTCGACGTGCTTGACCTCGATGGAGACCGTGTCGCCTGGGCGCACCATCCCTTTGAACTTTGCCTCTTCGATGCGGCAAAGTACCGGAGTCTTGTCGGCGGCCACCCCGCCCTCCCCCTGGAGCTTTTTGGTCAGAAAAATAGCCGCCGCTTGAAAAACCGACTCGCACAGCAGCACCCCCGGGGTGATGGGGTTGCCCGGGTAGTGACCAGCATAGAATGGCTCGTCCGCGCGGAAAGTCCGAGAACAAGTCACCCCGTCGGCCCGCATTTCATCAATCCGATCCAAAAACAGAAAAGGGGGGCGATGAGGGATGGTGTCGAGGACGGCCTGCAACATAACGTCATTTTTGGCCTCAGAAGCACCGACAAGCGATAGGAAAACATCGCTGGACGCATTTGCCTTTTCCTAATTGCCGCCCAATCTTGGCAGGATGAAGACCCTCTTCGCCTCCATGCTCCTCTCCCTCTTCCCCTTCCTTGGCAGCGCCGCTGAAAAGCTCGCCGTCGGCGATGCTATCCCGGACGTCGTCTGCAATGACCAAGACGGCAAGCCCGTCGATCTCGCCAAAGAAGGCGCCAAGGGCACCCTGCTCGTCTATTTCTACCCCAAAGCGAAGACGGGTGGTTGCACTAAACAGGGCTGCTCACTTCGGGACAGCTGGGCTGATCTCCAAAAAGCCGGCGTCCAAGTCCTGGGTGTGAGCACCGACGACGAAAAACTCCAGAAGGAATTCAAAGACGAACAAAAATTTCCCTTCCGCCTTCTCGCCGACAAGGAGAAGAAAGCTGTGACCGAAGCTTTCGGCGTGAAGAGCATGGTCGGCTTTGCCAGTCGCAGCGCCTTCCTCTTCAAGGACGGCAAGTGCGTGTACGCCGACCACAAGGGCCACACCAGCGACCAAGCCAAGGTCATCCTCGACTTCCTCGCCTCCGAGAAGAAGTAAGTCCGGGAGACTTACCTAATAAAAAGTCCGCATCGTTTGATGCGGACTTTTTCGTGTCCTGACGTCAGGCTCAGTGCCCCTTGATGGGGAAAAGGTCGGTCACGCTGCTGTTGCCGTGGATGCGGCGGATGGCATCTGAAAGCAGAGGGGCGATCGAAAGTACCGTGATGGGCAGGCCGCGGGTATCGATGGGCACGGAGTTGGTCGTGATCACTTCATCGATTGCACCGTTACGTAAGCGCTCGTAAGCGATTTCCTGAATCATGCAGTGAGAGACCACGGCGCGCACCGAGCGGGCGCCGTTCTTCTTCAATAGTTCAGCGGCCGCCGTCAATGTGCCGGCGGTTTCGGTCATGTCGTCGACCAAGATGACGTCGCGACCATCGACTTCGCCGACGAGGCTGGTGGCCTGGACGGTCGTCGCGCTGGTCCGGCGCTTGGCCACGAAACCATAGGGTAGATTCAGCATATCAGCCACCGCGGCCGCATATTTCAGGCCGCCGACATCGGGCGAAATCACCGTGGCATCCTTCAACCAAGGTTTATTTTTGATATGCGCGTAGAAGACGGGCGAGGCGTAAAGATGGTCGACCGGGATATCGAAGAAGCCCTGGATTTGCTGCGCATGCAAATCGACGGTCAGCACGCGGTTCGCGCCGGCGGCGGTGAGCAAATTGGCCACGAGCTTGGCCGTGATCGGCACGCGGGGTTTATCTTTACGGTCTTGCCGGGCATATCCGAAAAACGGGATCACCGCGGTGATGCGCGCGGCGGACGCCCGGCGCATCGCGTCGATCATGATGAGCAATTCCATGATGCGGTCATTAGCCGGAGCGCAGGTCGGCTGAATGACGTAAACATCGCAACCGCGGATATTCTCGTTGATCTGCACGAACGTTTCACCGTCCGGGAAGCGATTAACCGTAGCCGAACCCAGCGGCACGCCGAGGTGTTCGCAGATTTCTTTGGCGAGGGCCGGATTGGCGTTGCCGGTAAAAATCTTCATCTCTGGGGCGCTCATGTCGGTTAGCTCTTAGGAGAGTCCAAGGAGGCGGCGAGCGAATCAACCTTTTTGAACAAATCGGGTAAACGACGGGACAAAACGACCAATCGGCGTTCCAGCCCAAAGGGCATCGCCGGCGTTCCATTGACGAAGCCGTCGGCGAGCACGTCTTCAAAGAGACCAGCTTGGGCGCCCAGTTTGACGCGGTCGCCAAGAGTCAAGTGCCCGGCCACGCCGGCCTGCCCGCCGAGCACGCAATGATCGCCGAGCGTCGTACTTCCCGCAATGCCCACCTGCGCGGTGATGAGACATTGGCGGCCGATTCTGACATTATGGGCGATTTGGACTAAGTTATCGATTTTAGTTCCGCGGCCAATCACCGTCCGGCTAAAGCGGGCGCGGTCAATCGTCGTGTTCGCCCCGACTTCGACGTCATCCTCCAAGACAACGGTTCCGATTTGCGGGATGCGATGAATCGTGCCGTCGATCGGCTCGTAGCCGAAGCCATCGGAGCCGATGATGGCTCCAGGTTGAATGCGGCAACGAGCGCCCAAGACGCAATAATCGCCAATAAGTACGCCCGGTTTAAGCCAAGAGTCTGGCCCGACCTTAGCATGCGTGCCGATTTGGCAGCGAGCCTCCAGCGTCACGCCGGCGGCGATGATCGCATTTTCACCGATGACACAAAGCGGACCGATGTGCGCGGAAGGGTCAACGACGGCAGAAGGAGCCACCACGGCGGAGGCATGGACGCCAGCCGGTGGCTTAGGCCAGAGCTTGGCCTCCAAGACCGAACAAATCAAAGCCAAGGCATAGGAAGGTTTGGCGACGCGTAAGAATACCTGATTCGCCTGAGGAACCCCGACGAATTCAAGCGGCACAAGGATCACGCCCGCCCGGGAAGTTGCCACTTCCGCCGAGTATTTCAGGTTACCTAAAAAAGATAGATCATCCGCTGAGGCTTCAGCTAAAGCGGCGATGCCTTGAATCGGATCAGTCCTCACCCCCTCAACAGCCACAGCCTCGATCATCGAGGCGACTTGTTGTGGGGTGAAAGTGATAGACATGAACCTAAATGAAGCGCCCCTGCTTAGCAGGGGCGCGTTTCGGGCTTATTTGGCAGCGGGCTTATCGCCAGCTGGGGCGGCAGGAGTGACAGGTGCCGTGCTCTTGTAGCCAGCGTTGAGTTCCTTGGTGATCTCTTCGGTGATATCGAGCGTAGCGTCCGCATGGAAGGCAATCGCCTTAGGAAGGATGAGTTGAAGGCCCTTTTCCTTGGCGACCTTTTCAGACTGGGATTTGATATCCGCGTTCACGGCATTCTGCAGTTCATTGAAGCGCTGCTGGATGGTGGCCTGAGCATTCTGGGCGAACTGCTGATACTCCTGAAAGCGCTGCTGGAGGGCGTTGTTCTTAACTTGGGCTTCGGACTGAAGGGACTTCTTACCGGCTTCGTTGAGAATCGGATCGTTAGCACGCTTGACGGTGGCGTCGAGGTCAGCCTTGAGGCCTTCGACTTCCTTGCCGCGCTCAGCGATGGCGGCTTTGCTGGATTCGACGGACTTGTCGATGCTGGCCTTGGTTTCGATGGCCTTATTGTATTTGGCCATGACTTCAGCGATATCGACGACGCCAACGTTAGGGGCGGCGGCGAAAACCGAAGTGGCGGCGAAGATGAGAAGAGCGGATAGGGACTTCATGGTAGGGAGTTGAGAAAGTAGGAACGGCGGAAGGTTGGCAATCAAAAGACCGTGCCAAAACTGAAGTTAAACTTCATGCCGCCCGTATTGAGCGGAGCCCCGGTTGTAGGGTTTTTGGTGGTTTTTAAGGGGAAACCGAAGTCCAGACGCATCACGGCCCCGCCCAATAGAATGCGCATGCCGACACCCCAGTCGGCGTTGGCCTGTGACAGACTGAAGTCGGCGCTTTCGGCATTGACCAAGCCAAAATCATAAAAAGCGGCCAAGCGCAGATTATCGGCGGCCTTGATCAGGTATTCGGTACTGAAATAACCATAGGTCATGCCGCCCATGGGCTGATTGCCGAAACTGGTGTCATAGGTTTCAAACGAACCCACATCATTGTAAGCAAAACCACGCATATCGTAAGCGCCGCCGAGATAAAAGCGTTCGTAGAAAGGAAGCTCAGAGCGCTTGCCTGAAAGCATGCCGACGCGGCCGATCACGCTTAAGGTCTGTTCGGCGGTGGGTGAAAGGAGTAACCATTTGCCCGCCCGCAGCTCGGTCTTCAGATAGGAAAGACTTCCGCCCAGCCCGTTACCGGCAATTTCTTCGGACAAGGAAATCCGCGAACCGCGCGTGGGGAAATTATATTCGTCGCGGGTATCTTGAGATGCCGAAAGGGTAATCGAGGAAATCGTCTTAGGGTGGCCGCTTTCATTGGCAACATCCGCCGGAGCGGAAAGGGTGACGTCACCCACCGATACGCGGCGAAGGTCATAAGCGATGCGCCCTTCGACGGCGCCGAAGATCCGGCGGCGCGCATAGACGCCAAAGCCTTCGGTCACGACGGAGTAATTGGCCGACTGGAAGCCAGTAAAACGGCGCTCAATCTTATAGCCGACGGCCAAATCACGCTCCCAAAGGGCTGGCTCTTCGAACGAATGCTCAAAGGAACTGGAGACGCTACCCGCGGAAACTCGTACTCGGAATTTTTGGCCACCACCGCGATACCATCCTTCGGGATTAGAATAATCGAAGTTCCCTTCGGAATATTCGACGAAGCCCACCAGCTGCTCGACCGTGCTGTAGCCCGCGCCAAAACTCACCTGGCCGGTCGGACCTTCCTTGACCACGACACGCAGGTCGCTTTGGCCCGGGACTGGAGTCGGAATCGGGGTAACGCGGACTTCCTCAAAAAATTGGGTATTGCGCAGACGGCCTTCGGAAACGCGCATGCGGGCAAGGTCGAAAACTTCGCCCGGCCCCAGGGCTAACTCACGGGCAATGACGTTCGAACGCGTCTTGGTATTGCCTTGGATTTCCAAAGAACGGACGGAGAAGCGCTGCCCTTCTTCCAGCGTAAATTTAACATCGATGGCACCGGTTTCCAGATTCGGCTTACGACCGACGTTTACCTGCGTGTTCAAATAACCCATCTGGCCATAATACTCGCGCAGCTTATCCGCCGCCGCTTCGACGGCGCCGGTCGCATACCAGTCGCCTCTATTCAAATGATCCACTTCCACGGGGTGAGCCCCCCGGCGCAGCGAAGGCTCACTGACGACTTTCAGCAAAGCCTCGGTCTTGAACGCCTCTTGGGCCGCTCCCATGCCGTTGCCCGAAAGAGTCACGCTACCGACGGCGTAACGTCGGCCTTCTTTGACCCGAATGACGACATCAAGCCAGCCGCTCGTGTCAGAGGCGTCTTTGATGGTGCAGGCCTTTTCGGCATCCATTTCTTCGATTTGGACATCAAGAAAACCCTTGGCCCGATAGAAATCCCGGACGCGTTGGCAATCTTTGCGGTATTCATCAGGGTCCAGACGTCCGCCGCTCGTCAGCCAAGAAAATTTCCACCAGCGCCACGTGGAGGATTTCAAGTCAGCTCCGTCGATGACTTCACTTTCCTTCAGAGCCGTGGCGCCTTCGATGCGGACGTGATCTACTTTCAATTCAATGCCTTCACGGATGATGACCGAAACCTTCACCCCACCTTTGGCTGGGAACGTCTGCGAGGTCACGATGGTGAAGGGACGTTTTTTGCGGAGTTCGGTCTGCAGCTTCACCTCGGAACGGCGGAGTAAAGCGGGTTCAAGCGGCTCGCCTACCTTAACGTCTTCAATCGTCGTTCCGGTGCTAAACCATTCCGAGGTGTCCTTATTAACCAACCCGTCGCCGCCGACATAATCGATGGAGACCAGGAGAGGCCGGGGCTCGACGGTGACGACGACATCGACTTGTCCGGTCTTAAGATCGAGCTCGGGAACGACGATGGCTTGGGTGAAGCGACCCGTCGCATAAAGGGCGCGGACCGTGCTTGCGACGGCCTCCTTGGAGAAAACTTCGCCGGCACGCAGCGCGACATACCCCAGCACGAATTGCTCAGAAAACGCACCCCCTTCGGCCTTCACGCGAATCGAGCGAACGATGGGATCTTTCTCGGTCGCGGGCGCAACTTGGGCCACGGCAACGAGCGGCGCGAGGGCTAAAGTAAAACAGGCGGCCTGGAGGAGGCTGCGATTGACGATGGGTTTATTCATTACGGTATTCTTTAGCCAAGGACTCGAAGCGTGTAAGCCCCGGGTTAAAGAGCAAGTTGATGTCAGCGGTCGGGCCGTTACGGTTTTTAGCTATAATGAGCTGGCGGGTATAGCATCCGGGCTGGGCAGCATGCTCTTCCTCCTGATCGGGCTGCTGCTTCTGGCTGGCCGTGGGCTTCGAGATCAGCATGACGATGTCCGCATCCTGCTCAATCGACCCAGATTCGCGCAAATCAGACATCCGCGGCTGGCGGGCCTCGTCTTCCGACTTACGATTAAGCTGAGCGAGGGCGATAATCGGGATATTAAACTCTTTGGCCATGGCCTTGATGCTACGAGAGACTTCGGCGATCTGCTGCTCGCGCGGGAGACCCGAATCGAGACCATTAATTAGCTGGATGTAGTCGATCACGACCATATCTAAGGGCTTACGGGCATGCACCCGACGGCATTTCGCCCGGATTTCGAGGATATTCTGGCCCCCATTATCATCGACCACCAGCGGGCGTCCCTTGAATTCATTGGCCGCGGCGACCAAGTCCAGCTGCATACGTTCATCCGGGTGAGCCGAGCGCAACTTCGTCATGCTGACGCGGGCGCGCGAACAAAGCATGCGGAGGGCCAATTCCCGGGCAGGCATTTCCAAGGAAAAGAGCAGGACGTGGGCCGGGCCCTTATTTGAGTTAGGCTTAGGGAAAAGCGCAGCCTCGATGAAATTTAAGGCGATGGAAGTCTTTCCCATACCAGGTCGGGCAGCCACGACCACCATCTGGCCACCTTGGAAGCCGAAAGTGAGCGCATCTAAATCAGTGAAACCGGTCGGGACTCCTTGCACCGAATTACGGTCGCGCATGATACGTTCGACCAGCTCCATCGCTTCTTCGATCGGCTTATCGATTGAAACAGCTGATTCGGAAATACGGTCTTCGCTGATGCGGAAGAAGGATTGTTCAACGTCCTCGAGCAAGCGCTCGATTCCTTCGGCGTGAGAGTGGGCTTTCTCCACCGTGGTCACGGCGGTGGAAATCAATTGCCGGAGAAAGTGTTTCTCACGGATGATGGCTAACCAGTGAGGAGCGTGGGCGGTGGAGGTCACCAAGCCGGTCAGCTCATTAACATAGGCGGCGCCACCGGCGGATTCGATGCGCCCTTCCCGCCGCAGCCGCTCGGTGAGCGTGATCTCGTCGATGCCCATACTATCCTGCGACAGGGCCAAGGCCGTGGCGTAGATGTCCTGGTGCTTAGGGTCGAAAAAATAATCCGCCGTGACGCGCTGCTCGAGGCATCGCTGCAAAGTGTCGCCGCCGTCGATGACGATACTGGCAATCAATCCGCGTTCGGCATCGAGATTGTGCGGGGGCACCCGATCGCCGTAATTTGGAGAGGCGGCTGGGCGCTGACGGGAACGCCGTCCCGGGGAGGAATCGGTCATGGGGGCTTAGAGTGCGGAAGGTGACGTCGTCTGCATAGTCTCGATTGAACGCAAGTTACACCCAACCGTTTGTGAATAAAGACGCAAGCAATTGTAACATTCGACACTTATCCTTGGGCCGGAGCCCATGGGTGACATTCAGATGACGTTTTGAATCCTATTAAGTTAAATAAAAAAACGGGCCGCTAATTGCGTAGACGCAACCGTGGGGCCCGCCTGAATTGAGGCCATGATCGCACATCTGCTGATACTCGGGGCCCTGTCGGCTGACCCGGACGCCGCACAAGTGAGCGTCAAACTGATGAGTTTCGACGACCCGCAGATGGAGTTGGCTGTGCTCAACGCCGAGGGACGACCCGAGCCCGTCACGCTATATGCGCACGCGCTGAGCGAGCCTATCACCACGCAATGTAAAGAAGGCAAATTCACGCTCTTCCGCCGCCCGAAAACCACCGACCCGAAGGAGGTACTGGTTCCGATCGCCACTTCTCCTGTGCCAGTGGGCGCCACCAAGCTCATCGCCATCGTATCGGGATCCGATGACCAAGCCCGTCTGAATCTGATATCGGATAACGGCGGAACCGCCGCTGCCGGTACCATCCGGTTTTTTAATCTTTGTCCGAAGTCGGTGGGTTTAAGTATGCCAGGCGAGCGTCGCATCCTGCCTTCTGGTCAAGAAATCACCCTGCATCCTCAAGTTAAGCCCGCCCAGTATGGCCAAGCGCAGTTCTTTTTACCGGGCGAGGACGGTAACTGGCTGGTAGCCGGTGGGCTCCGTTGGTTGCAGCTGGAAGACATCCGCTCCCTCTTATTCCTGCTGCCCGCTCCAGGCGAAGAAGGTCAGATCAAAGTACGCGGGGTCGAGGAGAGGATTGCGGCGGAGACCAAGCAGACGGCGCCGGTCAACCCGCCCGCGAGTGGAAATAAAAAAACCGTAGTACTCAAGACTCTCTCCCAAAGGTGAGCCCACGGCGGTCAGGTCATAATCCGCGGCGACCCGGATTCTCATTAATTCTCTCACTGACGATTATGGCGATGATCGTCATGATTGTCTTGGTCCTGGCGTCGTTTCTCAGCATCGAGTCAAAGGCGACGAGATGGGCCATGCTCGCCACCCGAGCCCGCCTCAACGCCGCGATGTCGGCGCGATTGGCCCTTGGACACCTTCAGCAGGCGGCCGGGCCGGATATACGCAGCACCGCGACCGGCGAATTAGCCTGCACGCCCGACCCGATTAGCCCCTACAATCCGGCGCTGTCATGGGCGGTTAAGTACGGCCAAGGCCAACGGTATTGGACCGGCACCTGGCGAACGGACAAGCCCGATGAACCCCCTCAATGGCTCATAAGCGGCAAGGGCGATAAAAAGGATTTGTCCAAGACGACCACTGTATACCTCGCTCAATCGATTAGCCTTTCGGGTGAGACGGACTACAAAATAGATGCAACTCATAATTATTGGGCTCCTTGGCAGCGGGATTATCCTATCACCTACGCGGCTGGGAACAAAGAGAGTTATGCTACGCTGGTAGGCAATGGTAGTGCCGTGCTTGACCCCGGCCCAGACGGTAATACCGGAACTGCTGATGATATCGACGGGCGCATCGCGCTTCCTAAAATTCCGCTCCCTGGCCCATCGAATAACAGCACCACCGGAAATTTTGCGTATTGGATTGGTGATGAAGGGGTCAAGGCCGCGATCTGCCTCACAGACCCCAGAGACATCACGAAGGCGGCACCGGCGGCGCTGAGCATCATTGATGCTCTCCGTGCTCCCGGCCGCACCGGCACCGAGTTGCTCCTTGGCCTCAAGAACGTCAATATCAAGGAGCCCAAGTTCACGGCGATGGCCTCGACTGCATCGCTGCCGATGCTCCCTGGCTACGACCTCAACGACCCGGACGCTGCCGGCCTATCTCCGCCCAAACTCAGTTTCCATCATCAATCACTTTGGACTGCGGGCGTCCTCGCCGACAGTTATCGCGGCGGGTTACGCAAAGATCTCTCACTGGCCTTTGAGATGGATGATGCGCAATTCGACATCTCCGACTTCGGTTCCGGCAACGGACATGAGACCGTGATTGAAGCCTACACCGCCTTCGTGGCTAAAGACCCTTCTAATGGAAATAAGCTATTATATCCACGACGATCTTGGTTTCCGAGTTACGACACCGCCAAGGTAAATCCCGGCACGGTCTCATCACCGGATCCGCGGCCGCGCGTCTGGGTGCCGATGTATGAAGACAATACCGACAACCCGAGCCGAAAACTCACGGGCGGCACCAAATACTTGCCTTGGAGTCCAGTATTTATCCGTGAAGACGAAATGGGGCAACCTCTCGTCGATACAAGCTCCTCTGCTCCGACGGTGACGACGAATACCGCTTGGGATAAGCAGCCTCGACGCTTAGTGGGTCCGCTCTGGCATCTCGTCCGAGATTATTACCGCCTCTACAAGGATGTCGATTGGTCGACGAACACGCCCTCCCTCGGAGCGCGATCCTTCTTCCCCAACACCAACCAATTCGACAAAGGCGGCTACCGGATCGACAAGTATGCCCGCTACGATCTGGATGACGCCCTCTGGTCGGGCGGAGGCAAGAGCACCTCCCCCTATACAGACAACTTCAACGCCACCCCCGATCCGCTCGGCTGGTTGAACGGCCTCAAGGGCGGCTATGTGGCCAGCGGGGCGGCGGGAGGCGGACGCTTCATCCCCCGACCCGTGCGCGGGGCTTACATGCCTACCGTCCACAGACTTTCGATGGTCTTCTCGCTGCGCACCGTCTCGACTGGCACCGACTATACGCTCAAACTCGTGTGCACGCCGGTACTCGTGATTCACAATCCCTATAATGTGCAGCTCAAACTTAAGGAGCCAACCAGCTCGGAGCCGGATCCACGTATCAAAGGCGGATTAAAAATCTCGTTCTCGCAGTTCGATCAGATGCGATTGCAAATCTTTACGCACACGGACAACGACCCCGCTAAGTCAATGGACACCACGGCGACACCGCGGCTTTTCGATTCGCTCTTCAACTTTACGGCGGCCTCAAGTGTTTCGACTGGCGCCAATGCGGAGAATCTCGTAGCGGTCGTCCCGGCGACGACCCTTGAACCAGGCGAGTTCGCCGTCTTCACTTCAAAAAATTTGGTGGATGCCACCACGCTCGGAGTATCCACGGATGCGGCTAAGATTCCCATCCTCAACATGGAGCGGGGGTTTTACTATACCGGCGGATTCTACACCGACATCCGCGCCTCAACCGCCGCCGCACCTTACAAGTTCAAAGCGGACGATACGGTGAAATGCTGTATCGATTTGACCAGCTCGATGTACTGGCACCATTGGATATACCTCACCTCCGGCTGGAAGAAGAGCCTTAAAAACGACATCGTAGGACAAGACCTGGGATCCGATGAAGTCCTGGGGACCAGCCGTAATAACTCACTGGCGAGTTACGCCCACTATGTAAATGTCGGCGGAAGCAATTTCAACACTACCCACCTCGGCGATGCGGGCAGCCTGGCCAATCCAGTAATGATTGGGCCAGTCTCGGCAATTCGTACCGTCGCCGAAGTAGCCCCAGGACCCGTCATCGCCGCCTTTGACACGCGGGCTCGGGTGGCGGATACCGCCCGTACCACCACCTACGACCGCAGTGTGCTAAGCTCTTTCGCTGCCCAATCGAATCCTGTCCCCGCCGCTCACCCCGCCTGGCTCTTCACCAATCCTCTTCCGCAGACTTCTTCTAACCCCGCACTCAACGGACTCCCCGGCATCGGTATGGCAAGCCAACGTACGCAATTATTCGGGGGCGACGAACTGGCCCTCAATGCCGCAACGACATCGTGGAGTAATTTTCTCCAAATCGATGCCACCAAAGCCAATGGCGCAAATGCGTTCGGCGGACCTTCGCACGGCGCCGCCGGCATCGCCTCGACGACCGAGGTGGAAGTCCCCCTGTCTGCACCCGTCTCGCTCGGCCAATTAATGCATGCCAACCTGAGCGCTTGGGATTGGATGCCCTACCGTACCGTCGGGAATTCTTTCCCCTCGATGGTCGTACCGCTCGACAAAAGCTGGACGCATGGCACCCCACACACCAATGCGGGCACCATCGGCGGACACACCTTCGGTGATATGAGTTACCTGATGAATAATGCCCTCTGGGATAGCTTCTTCTTCTCGGGCGCGGCGCCGACCCTGAGCGAGACCTCGCGCAGCGGCAGCTACAACGCTGTCCGGTCGAAGAGCCTGACGCAGGTCATGGCCGCCTTCGCGGCTGGCACGGGCAAACTTTCCAACCCACGCATGTCCCTTTATCAGGGCAGCATCGGCCTCGCCGCTCAGGCGATCACCGCCGACGGCTTTATCAACGACGACCCCAGCAAACCGGTGGGTACTGTAGGAGCCGGCCCCGACGGCTACCGGCGGTTCTCCAGTTACCTACTCAACCTTGGAGCCTTTAACGTTAACTCCACTTCAGTCGAAGCCTGGACGGGGCTTTACGGATCGCTGAAAGGATTAGCCCTCGGATCACAGGCCGCCACTGCACCCTCCTCCACCAACAACGCTCGCTTTCCCCGAATTATCGGCAGCGCCACGCAGGCACCTGCCACGCGCAACATCGGTGATGCCGCCTATTGGAATGGTTTCGCCAATCTTTCAGATACGCAGATCCGCGCATTGGCCACAGCAACCGTCGCCGAGGTCAAAGCCCGGGCCCAGTTCCTGCAACGGACGGAAAGAGATCAAGAGTATCCACCGGTACTCCCTGTTCCTAACTCGACTGGCATGAGTGTGCCCCGCGGTTTCGGCAAGTTCCCCGTCGCTCAGAGTCCGGGGACACCTTTCCTCGGTCTCTGTGAGTTCGTTAATCGATATCTCGGACCGACCAATACCAAAAAAATCGGGTCCTTTGTCAGCTTACCTTCGGCAGGCACCACCACTTCGCTTTATCCGATCGAAAACCAAGCGACAGAAACCACCCTTCCCGTGACGGCAGAAAAAGTACGTTGGATGTTTCGGTCAGGAACCTTGGAGTCAGCCATCGCTCGGGCGGACAAGGCCCTCGGTTCCGAAACCCTTGCAAAGATGCCCAGCGGATCCATCGCGAAAATGATCGACCCCTCCGTCTCCCATAACTGGATGAACGGCGGTGTAGACGTCGCTCACGCCGGCGGCCGAACCGGAATGCCTCCAGGGCTGTTCTTCCGTAACGTAGAAATCCTCGATACCGACAACGTCAACCGCACGCACAACGGCTTCGGTGCCAACGGCTGCCTCTTTCAAGGAGACCTCCTCCAAGCGCTCGGACCGGTGCTGGCCACACGCTCCGACACCTTCCGCATCAGGGCTTACGGCGAAGCCAACGAAGAGACCGGCACCGCACAGGGCGCGGTACTGGAGTTGATCGTCCAACGTACGCCGGACTATATCGACCCAACCAACGCACCCCACGATCGGCTGCTCGATTCCAAAAGATCCCTGATCAACGTCCTACTCGGGCGGCGTTTTATCATTCTCTCCTTCCGCTGGCTCGCCACAAACGAAATTTAACCCACCCCATGGAAACGCTCCACCTCTGTTCCGTCCACAAAACCTATCCCTCCGACGCCGGGACAGTAACGGTTCTTAATGACGTCAACTTGTCGATCAATCCGGGAGAGCTCTTTTTCCTGCTTGGACCTTCCGGATGCGGTAAGACCACCCTGTTACGCTGCCTGGCTGGTCTCGATTTTCCTACCTCCGGGGCCATCTTCTTCGGCGACCGCAACGTCACGGACCTGGCCCCGCACCTCCGCGAAACTGCGATGGTGTTCCAAAGCTACGCCTTGTGGCCGCACCTGAGCGTCGCCGAGAATATCGCATTCGGTCTGGTCGAAAGAAAAGTTCCCTCGGCCGAACGCGCCCGCCGCGTCCAAGAAGCCTTGACCTCCGTTCGTCTCGACGGCCTGGGTGAGCGCTCCATCGATCAACTCTCCGGCGGTCAGCAACAACGGGTCGCCCTCGCCCGGGCCTTAGTTGTCCGGCCTCGTTGTCTGTTGTTGGACGAACCTCTTTCCAATCTCGACGCCCAGCTGCGCATCGAGATGCGCCAAGAAATCCGTCGTATCGTAAAAGAGAATGGTCTCACCGCCGTCTACGTGACCCACGACCAGGAAGAAGCTCTCGCCATGGCGGACCGGATGGCGCTGATCAGCCGCGGGCGCGTCGCACAGGTGGGCACCCCCGAAGAAGTCTATCGGAGACCCATCTCTGCAGAAGTGGCCCGCTTCATCGGCGAGACCAATCTGATCGCCGCCGAAATCAGCGGGCGGGATGCGACGACGGTGTCCGTGCTCACTTCAGCCGGCGCTTTCACGGGCATTCTAGGCGACCCTGCGAGTGCGACAGAAACTGGCCACCCCGTAGAACTTTCCATCCGACCCGAAGCTTGGCACCCGGCCAACGCCGGCGAGGCCAATTCGCTGACCGGTGTCGTCACCGAAAAAGTATATCTCGGCCAACGGGCCCAACTTACCCTTCGGACTGGACTTGGTCCGTTGCGGATCATGGTCAGCAACCCGCCAGCAAATCTCACGACTGGCCACGAACTCACCGTCGCCGTTGCGACTTCGGATGTCGTAGTGCTCCCCCGCCCATGAAGTCAACCCGAGCGTGGTGGATTACCTTAGGCACCTTGGCACTGCTGATCGTATTGCCCTTACTGCTTCGCAAGGACACTAATCAGCGCCCGGCCCCGGGCACACGCCGCTTGGTCATCTTCACGCCGCACAGCGAATCCATCCGGCGAGAGTTCTCCGAAGCCTTTTCCCGTCACTGGCGCGAAGGACACGGCGAAGATGTCTATGTGGATTGGCGCAGCCCTGGCGGCACCTCTGAGATCCGCTTGATGTTGGACGCTGGCTACAAAGCTGCGGAAGAAGAAAAACGGGCCGGGATCGGTGCCGACGTCTTCTTCGGTGGCGGAGAACCTGATTTTGCCAGCCAGTCCAAGAAAGGTCGTCTCGTTCCCCTCCGCGCCTTTGATCAACACCCGGAATGGTTCGCGGCCGGCGGGCCGATTCCTGAATTCTTCACCGGGGAACGTCTTTGGGCCAAAGATAAGACCTGGTGCTCGTCTTGCCTTTCCCGCTTTGGGATCTGCTGGGCTCCGACGCGTTGGCGCGCCAACGGCTTACCTGACCCCGTGCGCTGGGCAGATCTCGCCGATCCGCGACTTCGTGGACAGCTGGCCTTGGCGGACCCCACTAAAAGCGGTTCGGTCGCCCGTGCTTTCGAACTCATCATCCAAGCCGAAATTCAGCGGAGCCTGCAAGCGCCCGAAAGAGCCGCGCTACCGGAAAAGGACCGGCTCGCACTGGGCTGGACGGACGGCTTCCGCTTGGTGCAACGGTTGGCCGCCAACGCCCGCTACTTCTCCGATAGCTCCACGAAAATTCCTTTAGATGTCGCTGACGGTAACGCCGTCGCCGGCATGTGCGTGGATTATTACGGAGCCGCCTTCGCCCAGCAGGTCAACCGTGCTAATGACGTTCGTCTCATCTGGACGGCGCCCGCTGGCGGCACGACCGTAAGCGGCGACCCCATCGCCGTCCTGCGGGGGGCCCCAGAACAGGAACTCGCGCAAGCCTTCGTTAATTTCGTGCTGAGCCCTGCCGGACAGGCCCTCTGGAGTTCGCCCGTCGGCTCGGTGCCAGGCCCGCGCGAACGCGAACTCTTTCGCCCGCCGGTCCGCCGCGATGCCTACACGGCACTGCCGCCAGAACGCGCCGCTCGTTCGCCCTACGTCGGCACCGATCATCTCCAATACCGGCCGGAACTCACGGCCGCCTCCTTCGGGACAATTCGACGAGCCGTGCGCGTCATGTGTATCGATACGCATGAGGAACTCAAAGAGGCTTGGGCCGAGATCATCAAAGCCGGCATGCCCGCCGACGCTTTGGCGGTGATGAATGACGTTAGCGCACTCCCCTACCGCGCCGGTGGCGAAGGCGACCCAGGACTGGAAAGCCGCGACGCCCTGGTCTCCGCCCGCCGCATGACTGAACTGGGCGCTATCTTCCGCGAAAACTATCGCCGCGCAGCCGAGCTCGCCCGTCGTAACCAAGGAAAACACTGATATGAATCGTCGTACTGCTTGGATTCTCTGCGCCGCCGTCGGACTTTTGCTTGCGGTCGGCTTCATTTATCCAGCCTTCAGCGTATTGCGCGAGGCTTTCGTCGACCCGCGGGACGGAGGTTTCACCTTTAGCTACGTCCTCGCCGTATTGCGTGATCCGCTCTACCAAGACGGCCTCAGTAACGCCCTGTTGCTCGGCCTAGCCAGCACGGCCGTCGCCGGACTCCTGGCCCTACCTTTGGCGTTACTCAATTATCGTTATAGTTTTCCTGGGCGCGGCCTACTGGCCTTGGCGTTGCTCGTCCCGATGATCCTGCCGCCCTTCGTGGGGGCCATCGGCATCAAGTGTATCCTCGGAACTGAGGGTTCGTTTAACGCCGTACTGGCTGGCTTGGGCTGGATGGATCCGCTTCACCCTCGCGACTGGATGGCCGAGAACCGGCTCGTCGGCATCGTCGTGATGAATGCGCTACACCTGTACCCAATCCTTTATCTCAATCTCGCCGCCGCCTTAGCCCAGATGGATCCGGCGATGGAACAGGCGGCGGCTAACCTCGGCTGCTCGCCTTGGCGCCGGCTCACGCGTGTGACCCTGCCGATCATCACTCCAGGATTATTCGCGGGAGGAGCGTTGGTCTTTATCTGGGCCTTCACCGAACTCGGCGTTCCGCTGGTCTTTGATTTTCCCCGCGTCGCACCGGTGCAAATTCTGGATGGCATCAAGAACCTTGATCGTAACCCTCTGCCGTATGCCCTCACCACCCTCGTCTTGCTCATCGCTGGCGGCGTTTTCCTTGCATCAAAACTCCTGTTCGAACGTCGGCGGATCGGCGCGGCGCCGCGCCCGAGCCTACGTTCGTCCCCTCAGGCGCTCGTTGGATGGCGCGGTTGGGCTTGCAGCCTTCTTTTCGCCGGTATCGCGGCCTTGGCCTGCCTTCCCCACCTCGGAGTGCTTTTGATGTCGATTTCCGGCCGATGGCATAACTCGATACTGCCGGTCGAATTCACGCTCGCGCACTGGCAGGAAGCACTGGGGAGCGCTTTGGTGGTGCCATCCATTCAAAACAGCTTGGCCTACGCCGGACTGGCCACCGTCATCGCGCTGGTGATGGGTATTGCCGCCGCGTGGGTGATTGCCCGTTCGGACCTGCGCATCCGTCACCTCTTGGACACCCTGACGATGTTGCCGCTCGCCGTGCCAGGGCTCGTGCTGGCCTTCGGCTACCTATCGCTTTCCCAGGAAGGCAAACCTTTCGCCTTTCTGGTCAGCGCGGGGGGCAGCCCCTTCCTGCTACTCGGTTTGGCCTACGCCGTCCGTCGGTTGCCTTACGTAACACGAGCGGCGATAGCCGGCCTTCAGCAATGCGACCCCATGCTCGAACACGCCGCCCGGTCAATGGGGGCGACCGCGTGGTCCACGTTACGTCGTATCTCGGTACCCCTTCTCGCCGCGCACCTCGCCGCGGGGGGCGTGCTGGCCTTCGCCTTCTCGATGCTCGAGGTCAGCGACAGCCTGATCCTCGCCCAGCGCGCAGAGCACTTCCCGATTACCAAGGCAACGTTCGCCCTGATGAGCGCGCTGGGTGATGGCCCTCAGTTAGCAGCGGCCTTGGGCGTGTGGTCCATGGCGTTCCTTTCGGCCGCACTCATCGGCGCTTCTCTGCTCAATGGCAAACGTGGCGGATTGACCGGCGAGTAAGCTTTACGCAACGGCGCGACGACGACGACGGCGGCGGATCGCCGCGACTGCCAAAAGAAGCGCTCCGAGACCCAAGCCATAGGTCGAAGGCTCGGGCACGGCGGCCGTGAGCGTCATCGCCCCCGAAGTCTCATCGTAAGACATCGCCCAGAAAGCGGCGTTCGACAACGAACCGTCGGAATACTGAAATTGCGAAACATCGTACGTAAAAAGGTCGGCGATATTCGTCCCGAGGCTCGGCTTTGTCACCGAAGATGCGGTTGCGAAGTCAAAAGGGTGCGACCCCACGCGTGACAGCGACAAAGGCTGGCCGGCGGCGGCGTCGCCAGGGCTATTGAAGGAAATAATTCGTACGACAATCTTGTTCAAGGTCGAAGCGGTGCTCAAATCGAGCCCCGTCGAAAAATTAAAGGTGTCGTAACCGATACCAGCCGCAGCGGCGGCGTCATTTACTTTCCACTCGATGATCGCGCCCCCCGCCATCGTCGCGGTGTTGTTCATCGTCAACGTGGCGGCATTCATCTGCCCGATGGTGGTATTAGTAGCGATGACTCCGACCGCGTTGACCGTAACGGCATCCAGTTGACCGTTGCCCGAAAGACGACCGCCCGAATTAACCGTAATTGCGTTGGCGATAGTAGCGGCGACGAAAAGCTGCCCAGTACCGCCGACGATGACCGCACCCGACCCAAGCGCGCTACTGAGAGACGCACCCGCAGGAGGGATTACCTTAAGCGTCCCGGCGTTCACCGTTACGCCGCCAGAATAGGTACCGAAACCCGACAGCGTCTGCGTGTTGGCACCGGTCTTCACCAGAGAGATAATCCCGACGCCATCGGAAATGTAGCCAGAGAATGGATTCCCGGGACTGATGGAGCCGCCCAGCGTCAGGACAGACCAGGCGGAAGAGTTGTTGACGATCTTGAGGTACTTAGCAGCCGTGACGTTGGCGCCATCCGCGAGATAAGCTAACTGCTGGTTCTTACCGTTGAGGTCCAGTACCGGCACCCCGACGCCAGTCTTCGTGCCGACGATTAGGCCCGTGGTTACAGGCAGCGCATTATTAACCCCCAGGATGATGCTCACCGCTGGCGAGGTCGGCGTATTCGCATTGATGGTGGTATTGCCCGTATAAGTGCTCGCACCTGTCAGAGTCAGTGCCCCAGTACCGCCGCCGGTCGTGGAGTTATTGGAGAGATCGACATCGGAATCCCCATACATCAGGGAAATAATCAAGCCACCCCCGGTCGTGCCCCCGACGGTGGTGAGGAAATCAGCCGAAGGCGTGTATACCGACCCAGCCCAGGAGCCCTTAGCGAAGGCGAGCGCACTGCTATTCAAAGCGATATCCGACGAAATCGTGCCACCGATATTCCCCGAGGTATTGGAGATGAGCGCTCCTTTGGCCGCGACCTTGATTTTGCCGGATCCGGAGATCGTACTGCCATCATCCACATCGAAGCGAATTCCACTACTGAGCACGAGGTTACCCGTCAGAGAAGTGTTGGCGAAAATCTTGACTATGCCGGAGGCTTGGTTGAACAAGAGGTCACCCGCACTGACCGTGAAACCGGCCCCGGCCGAAGAGGTCACCGTGCCGACCGTGAGGCTGCCGGCGCCAGTTTTCGTGAGCAGCCCAGAAGTGGTCAGGGCGCCCAGCGTCAGGCTGTTCGTACCTGGATTGATTGTGCCGCCGCTGGCGCCGACTGAAAGAGCATTAGTCGACATCGCCAAGGCCGTGGAAGAAGTGCTGACCAGACTGGCACTCGCTCCATTCAAACTAATCGCGCCCGTACCAAGCCTACCCGCCCCATCAATCTGCACCGTGCCTCCGGTGACGGTAACGCCACCGCTGAAATCATGATCAGAGTTTAGGATTAGCGTGCCGGCGCCAGATTTGGCGATACTGGTACTGCCCGTGATCTTATCTCCGGACGTCGGACCGTTGAAAGTGTAGGTACCCGATGCAGCAGAAACCGTCACGGAGCTCGGCGCCAAAGCCCCGGAAAGGGTGATGATTCCTCCCGCGACATTATCAAAAGTGACATTATCACCAGCCACATAGGCGACGTTCGATCCACTGGAAGTAAAGTTGGTGAGGGATGTATTCCAGGTGCCATTGACGAGGAGACGCCACGTCAGATTACGCACCGCGGCAGCTACGCTGATCGAGAAATTATCCACCCCGGCATTGGCATCACTGCTCGCTTCGTCGACTTCCCTCCAGGCGAGGTAAAGATACTGGTCCGCGCCCCAGTTGAGGGTAGATAAACTGCCGGAGATCGTACCGATTTTGAAAAGCGGTGTAATTGCCGCCTGCGTCCCGGGAGCGCCCGTCCCCGTCGAAGGCGTACTGAAGCCCAAGGAAGATGAATTTAGGGTGGCACTAAAAGTACCCGCGTCACCCACCGTCGTCGAAGTACTTACCGCGGTCGAGCTGACGAGGTAACCAAAGAG
>CAINMU010000112.1 GCA_903850885.1 uncultured Opitutia bacterium
ACCTCCCTGGCGGCAACCCCCGCCAGATTCGCCGCATGGGCCAGCACTACGTCGTGGCCCATCTCGCTGACAACTGGCCCAAGGATCGTAACAGCCGCGGCTTCCTCTCCATCCTCGATGCGAATCTGCGCGTCGTGTCGAACATCGCGGGCTCAGCCCCCGTTTACGATGCCGTCGGCAAGCTCCTGCCGATGAAGCACACCGCCGACGTCTTCCTGCACCCGCACGACGTGCTCGCGAACCCCGACGGCTCGCTGATTGTGGCGCAGTTCGCCTCGGGTAAGACCTACCCACTCAAGTTTGAACGAATCTGATGCGCCTCCTCTTCCTGCTCATTGCTACCGCCGCCCTAGCCGCGGATCGCCCGCCGAACGTCGTCCTGATCCTCGTCGACGACCTTGGCTACGGGGATCTTGGCTGCTTCGGCGCGAAAGACATACGGACCCCGAATATCGATGCGCTAGCGAAGCAAGGCACGCGCTTCACCGATTTCTACGTCGCCCAAGCCGTCTGTACGGCCAGCCGCGCCGGCTTGATGACCGGCTGCTACCCCAACCGCGTCGGGATGCAAGGCGCCCTCAACCACACCAGTCGTAACGGTCTTAACCTCGCAGAATGGACGCTCCCCAAGATGTTCCGCGATATCGGCTACGCAACCGCGTGCTTTGGTAAGTGGCACCTCGGTACGGCCGTCGAACTGAGCGCCACCCGCCACGGCTTTCAAGAATTCTTGGGCCTGCCCTACTCGAATGATAATTCCAAATACCATCCTTCCCTGGCGTTTGAAATGCCGCCCTTGCCATTGATTGAGGGTGAAAAAGTCGTCGAGCTGGACCCCGATCAGTCGACCTTCACCGCGCGCTTCACAGCCCGGGCGACGGATTTCATCGCCCGCAACAAAGATCAACCGTTCTTCCTCTACGTTCCCCACGTAATGCCCCATGTGCCCATCTTCGCCTCGGCGAAATTCAAAGGGCAATCTGCGCACGGTCTTTACGGCGATGTAGTCGAAGAGCTCGACTGGTCCGTCGGCGAAATCCTCCAGGCATTGGAAAAAAACCAGTTAAGTGAAAATACGATCGTATTATTTTTCTCCGACAACGGAGCTTGGATGAGCTACGGTGAACATGCGGGAACGAACCGTCCTTTTCGCGAAGGCAAACTGACTTGCTTCGAAGGCGGCATGCGCTCGCCCCTCATCGCCCGTTGGCCCGGACATGTTCCCGCCGCTCGCGTCGAACGTCTGCCCATCATGTCGATCGACCTCCTGCCGACGCTCACGCAGATCGTCGGAGGAAAACCTTCGAGCCTAAAAATCGACGGTCTCGACGCGCGTCCGCTGCTGCTTGGTGAAGCTCAGGCGAAAGCTCCGCATGACGCCCTTTTCTATTACGCGGGCGAAGAACTACACGCCGTCCGGTCCGGCGAATGGAAACTCCACTTTGCTCACCCGTATCTCACCAACATGGGTAACCCCGGTAAAGGCGGCAAACCTTCGGCCCACGGTGAATACACTCCCCGCCCCATCACGGATTCAAGCATGGATGCCATCGCCAGCCGACACGGCCAACGTGTCGAGAAGCTCCCTCTGTCGCTCTTCAATCTGTCCCTCGATCCGGGCGAAGCACACGACGTTTCCGCCGAACATCCGGAAATCGTCGAGCGACTTTCGGCCCTCGCCGCCCCGATTCGGCTCGCACTTGGAGATAAACTGACCGGAGCCCCGGGGACCGAACGCCGTTCCGCCGGCTTCGTACCCTTGAAGTGATTAAGGCTGGATAAGGCCGGAGTCGGGGGAATCATCGCATCACCCCCATGCGCCTCCCCACGCTGTTCTTAGCCCTGTCTTCGTTGGCCGCCTTTGCCGCGCCCACGAAGACCAATGTCGTCTTCATCCTGATCGACGACTTCGGCTACGAATGCGTCACGGCCAACGGCGGCGAAAGCTACCGCACGCCGGTGATGGACAAGCTCGCCGCGACTGGCGTCCGCCTCGAACAAGTGCACGCGCAGCCGCTCTGCACGCCAACCCGTGCGGCATTGATGACGGGCATCATCAATAAGCACAACTACACCCACTTCGGGCACCTGGATCCGAAACAGCAGACGTTTGGCAACTTCTTCAAGGCCGCCGGGTACGCCACCTGCATCACCGGCAAATGGCAGCTATCCAACGGCCTCGAGGGCCCCGGCCATTTCGGCTTCGATGAAAACTGTCTCTGGCAACTCGTCCGTCGTCCCGGTCGCTACCGCAACGCTGGTCTGGAGATCAACGGCAAGGAAGTCGATTACTCGAAGAACGAATACGGGCCCGACATCGTCAACGACTACGCCCTCGACTTCATCACACGCAAGAAGGACCAGCCTTTCTTCCTCTATTACCCGATGATGCTCACGCATGCGCCGTACGATGCGACGCCGGACAGCCCCGACTACCTCAAGCCCAAGTCCGAGGAAGGTAACAAGAAAATCGGCCACTTCCCCGACATGGTCGCCTATACGGATAAGCTCATCGGCAAGGTCATCGCCAAACTCGAAGAACTGAAACTCCGCGAAAACACGCTCGTCGTCATCATGGGCGACAACGGTACCGGCAGCGGAACGCCCTCGCGCTTTAAAGGACGTGACGTCACTGGCGGCAAGGGCAGCAGCCTCATCTGGGGTACGCACGTCCCGGGCATTGCCAATTGGCCCGGCCAGCTGGCCTCGGGCAAGGTCTGCGCCGACATGATCGAAGCAGCTGACATGCTTCCGACCATCTGTGACGCAGCCCACGTATCAATCCCCACCGACGTCAAAGTCGACGGCCGAAGCTTTCTCCCTCAGCTCCACGGCGAGAAGGGCAACCCGAAGGACGCCCTCTACGTCTGGTATAACCCCAGCGGCGGCGCCTCGGCGAAATTCGAGTTCGCCCACGACGCCCACTACAAGCTCTACGCGGACGGACGCTTCTTCGACACCGTTGCCGACGACCGTGAGAAGACTCCACTCAAGGAGGCCGACCTTTCCGACGAAGCCAAAGCCGCCCACGCCAAGTTCAAGACCCTCCTCGCCGCCCATCAAAGTCCTCGCGACGAATACTTCGTAAAACAGACTGAACGCTTCGGCGGGGAAACCGGCGAAAACGCCGACGGCGTCAAGAAAGGCAAGGCTGCGAAGAAGGCGGCTGCTCCGCCGCCTAAAGCCACCACCCCTAAGGCCGCCGAGACCGACCCAAAGGTCGCCCGCTTTAAGGAACGCGACGCTGATCACGACGGCAAGATCACCTACGAAGAATTCCAGGACAGCATCCCCGACAAGAAAGCCGCCAAGGAACGCTTTGAGGCCCGCGACGCGAATCACGATGGCAGCCTGACCCTCGAGGAATTCGTCGGGAACACCGCGAAGGCCAAGTGAAGCTCACGCCCGCCCGAGAAATACAGGGCAAGCAGCGGGCGTGACAAGACATAGGAAACGACAGCCAACACTGCCGTTTCCCGCGACTGTCCCAGACTGACACCAGGACCGGTTACTTCTTTTTCTTCTCCTTGGTCGGCTTATCAGCCTTGGGAGGCTTAGGCGCCTTATCGAACACCTTGAAATCGGTCGGGGGCAGCATCGCTGGCTTTTCCAATTTACCCCGATGGACCTCGATGAGGCTGAAGATGTCGTCGGCGGCGTCTGTGTTCAAGAGAGCGAAGTCCGACCCCTTGGCGCCACCCTTACGCAGCACCGCGTCCGTTACCGTGACGGTCTCATGGTGCCACTGCTTGTCGCCTTTGCCTGTGACCGTCAGCGCCGTCTTCATGTCTGACTTACCTGCATCGTAATCCAGCTTCCAGGTCGAGCCTGCCGTCGCATCATACCAAACGACAGTCATCGTCATGACCTTTGCGTCGGCGCCCTGAGAGAAACCATCGTGCAGCTTGAAATAAAGGGCGTCTTTGCCGGTGGCATGCTCAAAGCCGCGGGCGAACCGGGAATAGATGGGAGACTTGTTGGTGATCGGGCCGCCTACGCGCCAGAGCGGAATCGAAGTGGCATCGGCGTCGATCTGATAAAGGAATCTACCATAGTTCTCTGGCCAGATGTCCCAGCCTACGTCGTTCAATCCAGTCTGCGTATCGCGTTGCCGCACCTGCCCCAGCGACAATCCATTCTTATCGTCTACGGAGGCTCCGTATTTGGAATAGGTGGCGACGATCTTCTCCATCCGCTCGATGTTTTTACGCGAGGCCTTCCCGAACTTCGCTTCGGGATAGGCCTTGGTATCGGCGGCATCCAAGCCCTTGTGCAGGGCGCAGAAGGCGTCTGTCGCCGTCCGGGGATCAATCTGGCCG
The DNA here is from genome assembly GCA_903850885.1 of uncultured Opitutia bacterium. Lineage (GTDB taxonomy): Bacteria > Verrucomicrobiota > Verrucomicrobiia > Opitutales > UBA953 > UBA953. The sequence goes on from CAINMU010000112.1 coordinate 4,320, forward strand.
GCGTAGCGGTTGAAGAAATAGAAGGAGTAGTCGAACCCCATCTCCTTGCAGGACTCCAGCGCCCCGGAGGTGATGTCCCAGACGCTCTGCCCGTTCTGCAGGCCGGTCAGGGCGCCCCAGTAGAAGCTCATCGGCAGGTTCTTGGCGAACATGGCGCGCTGCCAGGTCTGGTCCA
>CAINMU010000113.1 GCA_903850885.1 uncultured Opitutia bacterium
CTCGGTGGCAACTCTGACGCGCGTACTTCCGCCTTCCTTCCTTCGCTTTATCAAGGGGCTAACACCACCTTTAAACCAGGTGCGGCACCGAGCAAAATCATGCCGAACCTCCAGAGCGAATTCACCTCGCAGGATGCTCAGCGCAAGCAGCTCGATTTGGTTCACCAACTCAATGAGCGCCACATGCAGACCGTCCAGAAGGACGAACAGCTTGAGGCTCGGATTGAATCTTTCGAACTCGCTTTCCGGATGCAGACTGCGGCCACCGATGCGTTTGATATCTCCAAGGAAGACCAAAAGACCCGTGATATGTACGGCAAGTCCGACCTCGGCGCTAAACTTCTCTGTGCTCGTCGCTTGGTCGAGCGCGGCGTCCGCTTCGTGCAAATCGATGCTGGCGGCTGGGATCACCACACCAATCTCTTCACTTCCATCAATCGCACCGGCGGCGCCATCGATACCCCTGCCGCGGCTTTGATTGCCGACCTTAAGCAGCGCGGCCTCTTGGACCAGACCTTGGTGATCTGGGGCGGAGAATTCGGTCGCACGCCTTCCACTCCAGGTCGCGTGAATCAAGCCAGCGGTCGTGACCACTGGGCTAAGGCCTTCTGCTGCTGGATGGCTGGCGGCGGCGTCAAGGGTGGTATGGCTTACGGCGAAACGGACGAAATCGGCGCTCAGGTTGCTGCGGACGGCTGTCACGTCCACGATTTACACGCCACGATTCTTCGCTTGCTCGGCTTCGACCACACCAAGCTTACCTATCGCTACAACGGCCGTGACTTCCGCCTGACCGATAACTTCGGCAAGGTGGTCGACAAGATCATCAGCTAAGCGGTTCGCAGGCTAAGATAAAAGGGGCGTAATCCTTAGGGATTACGCCCCTTTTTGTGCCGTCCGGCCACGGGAGTTGCGGCGGCATAGATTTTCACTACATTTATTCAATGATTTATCGCCTGTCTAAAATAGCCGCAGATGCCCTTAGGCTGGGGCTGTTCTGCGGCGGCCTGGTGGTGGCGCTGAGCGCTGCCTCGCCCGTCAAGTCCGGTGAGGTCGCGAAGGAAAAACCAGCTGCCCCGGCGGCGCTTGGTGCGAACGCCGTCGTGCTGGCCCCCGGTGCCGCTCCCAGTCAGTCGGGAGTGGTCGGGGTCGATGTTCTCGGTCAGACGCAGGTGAGGTATGACAATGGCACGACATCAACTTCGCGGCGGGATGTCCTGGGCAATCTGACGACGCGCTTCAGTAATGGCCTGACCTCCACCTCGCGCACAGATGTCATCGGCACTACGCACACCGCTTATTCCAACGGAGTGACGGCTACCTCGCGTACAGATGTCCTAGGTCAGAAGATAACCCAATTCAGTGATGGTACCTCGGCAACGACGCGACTCGATGTTTTAGGCCGGCAGGTCACCACCTTCGCTGACGGGAGAACGGAGATTATCCGGCCAGATCCGTTGGCGACGTCTGCTCCGCAGTCACAAGAGGCTGCCGCGACCAAGGGTAAGGGCGCCAAGAAAAAATAGGTCATGATTGGAGAAACAGGACCCTTGAAATTTTAGGAGTCCAAGGTAAGAATTTCAGCCTTCGCCCCATGAAAAGAACCATCGCCACCATCGCCGCTTTCTTTGTTTGCCACTTGATGGCCTTGGCCGTCGAAGCCTTTACTTCCGGTCCAGGCTGGCTGTCTTTCGAGGGAGGCAAGGGCCCCGGTGCCAGCAAGCATGTCGTGCTCATGGCCGGAGATGAGGAGTATCGCTCAGAAGAGTCGATGCCGATGCTGGCGCGTATTCTTTCGGAGCGCCACGGTTTCAAGTGTACGGTGATTTTTTCGCATGATGACGGGGTGATTAATCCTAATAGCCAAAAGACGATGGGGAAGCCGGAGGCGCTTGATTCGGCTGATGCCTTAGTGTTGGGCTTACGTTTCCGTAATTTCGAGCCCGCGACGATGGCTAAGTTTGATGCCGCGGTTAAGCGGGGGATTCCCATTATCGGCACTCGCACCAGTACGCACGCTTTTGGAGGCATCCCGAAGGACAGTCCTTACGCTAACTACAATTGGAATAATCAGGGTGGCTTCGGAAAGAACGTGCTTGGCGAAACTTGGGTCAGCCACTGGGGGCATCATAAGTTTGAGGCGACGCGCACCGCGGTGGAGGCGGATAATGCATCCCATCCTATCCTTCAGGGTGTTGGGGCCATTTTTGGAGATACGGATGTTTACGAAGCCCATCCTCCGGCCGACGCTAAGATTCTGCTGCGCGGCTTGGTGCTCACGGGCATGAAGGCGGATGATCAGCCAAGCGTAGTGAAGAAAAACCGTTCAAACGACAAAGCAGAGCAGGGCGTCAATGAGCCTGCGATGGCCGTGGCTTGGGTGCGCGAAGTGCCTAACGCCTCCGGTTCGAAGAATAAAATCTTATGCACCACCCTGGGGGCGGCCACTGATCTGAGTGACGAATCGTTACGTCGACTGCTGGTGAACGGGGTGTTCTGGGGCTTGGGTCTCGCGGTGCCCTGGGCGGCGGACGTGACGCCCCTTGTCGCATGGAAGCCAAGTCATTACTCCAATAACTTATTCCACCCTAACTTTAAGGCGGCAGATTTCGTGGGCGTCCTTCCTGAGCCTTTGACCGCGGCGCCCCCGACCGCGAAGAAGAAGCCTGCGGTTAAGTAAGTTTGGTAGCAAGATTCCCGAAGCCGTGATTCGCAGATAAGCTCGGCCCCGAATCGTTAAGCCTTGATACCGCGGTTGATGAACAGGCGGACGAGGGCGTCATTGTAGATAATGTGAGCGCCTTCGCGGGTCCCCGCATCGCGCACCTCGATATCATCGGTGACGACGAACCAGGGAGATTCGACGGTCTTGTCTTTAGCCACGAGATCCATGATGTCGTGGTCGGCCTTAGCTCCGGCGCGGCTGAAGGTCACTTTCATGCGTGGGTTGGTGAATTTCAGCGTGCTGGCTTGGCCGTCAAAGCACACCCAAAGATGAAGGCCGGTGGCATCGTTCGCCAGTTTCTCAAGGACTTGCACGACTTTTTGGCGGGCGGCGGGGTCGAGTAAAAGACGGGTATCTCCCTGGCTGTTCTTCTTCGTCGCCAAACGTAGGCCGAGGAATTCTTGGCGCAAGCAGGCGAAATTATTCCCATCGACGGCCAGCCGGGCTGGTTCGCCGATCGCGACCGCCCGTTCAAGCAGTGCGAGGGGGCCGGAGGTCTTGTGTTCGTGGAAGGCTTGGTCGGCCAGCTTCGAGCGACGTTTGTGGATGTCGCGGCGATAAAGGTCAGCATGGCGCGAGTCTACGAGCCCAGACTCTTCGGAGAGGCGCAAGGCGGCCTCGATTGATTTCAAGGCGGCCGCTTCGGCTTCGTTGATTTTGGCGGCAATACGTTCCAGGAAAGGGTCGGTGGGGTGGTCGCGCCGTTCTAATTCATAACGTACTTTTTCCACGTGTTCGGTGATGCGTTGCTCGAGAGCGGACATTTCCGGAAGCACTTGACCGGCGGTGCGTTGATAGCGTCGAAGTAATTTGAGCATTTCTTCCATCTGAGGAATCGCCTGGCGAAGCTCGTGCTCTTTGGCGAGGAAGGGATCAGCGTCGCGTTGGGCCTTACGAATCTTGTCCACGTTTTCAGTCGTCAGCTGGCGAAGTTTGGCGACCTCTTCCGAGGCGGCTTTTAGCATGCGGGCATCCGCGAGCCATGGGCGAATCTCTTCGGAGAGAAGTGCTTCCGCTATTTCGCGGGCTTTTTTGGCAACCTGTTCGCGGGCCCCATCAAGCTCACCCCGGAGTCTGATGGCTTCGTCTTCGGCCTTGGCCAGTTTAGCGGCTAATGATGCGAGATTCGCCTCGTCCGCGGATTTTTTCTGGTCGAGGTTAACCTTCAGCGCGGCAATCTCGGCCTGATTTTTCTCCAGCACTAAATCAAGAGCCTTTAATTCATTGGCTTGATGGCGTTTGAGCGCGGTAATCTCTTTTTCTCGAGCCGCTTTCCCTTTATCGAGGTCTTGCTGCAGGCGTCGCAGCGTCCGGTCCGCCGGGTCGAGCGGTTCGCCGATCGCGGGTTCTTTATTGCTGGTGATCTCGCCCATCAGTTTCTGGCGAAGTGCCTGTAGCGCTTTGGCTTCAGGCTTGTTGGCCTGGGGTTTGCCAGCGGCGGCAAAGCGAGTAAGGACGTCGGCACCTAGGGCTTCCTCTTTGCTTTCCACCTTCAGGTTCCACAGCACACATAAAAGCATTGCGCGCGGTCCGCCGAGGGTTTCGTTGATAGCGTCAGCGTGTTCGAGGAAGAGGGATTTCTTCGTCGAGAGGAGGGCGGAGAACCAGGGTAAGTGATCGGCGATCGATTCCAGATCTTTGGTCAGAAAGTTTTGGCGATTTTTAAATATCCGGGAGGCGTTTTTTAAGAAGGGCACGCGGTGACTCCATCCTCCGGGGGTTTGTTTGGCCAGAGACAGCAATGGGCCGTTCGGAAGGTGGGCCAGTTCGAAGACGAATTGTTCGGTGAGTGACTTTCGTAACGGAGCGAGGAGCTCGTTTTTAAAGGAAAATTGTCCCATAGGTCAGGAGTATGCCCGCTGAGGTCGGACGGGCAAGGATGGCACAGAAAGAATTCCAAGTCCTTTCGTCGCTTCTTGGGGGTTTTCTGCTTCGGACTCGCCAAGCGGCATGATTGGGCCTTCGTTTGGGTGAGCGCATGCGTTCTCCCGCTTCCATTGTCATCCCTCTCTGTTCGGCCGTGGGTTACACCTTCGCCGCGATGGCGCTCAAGCGGGCCATGGATGGCGGCCATCCCTGGCGGGTCCTCTTCATCGTGAACTTGATGGGGGCAGTCCTTTTCCAGACCTGGCTCCTTCATGGCGGCGAGCCGTTTACGGCGACAAATGTCACCCATGCGGTCTTGGCCGGCACCGCTTTCTTTATCGGGCAAGTCTTCACGTTCATCGCCATCAGTCGCGGAGATATCTCCATCGCCACGCCGGTGCTCGGCACCAAGGTCATTTTCGTCGCGCTTCTGGTTTGTCTGGCCGGCGGCACGCTGGACTCGAAACTCTGGGTGGCTACCTTCCTGACCACGCTCGCCTTAGCTTTGCTGGGCGGTGAATGGCAGGCGAATCGGCAGCGATTATTGGTGAGCGTCGTCTTTGCTTTCCTGGCCTCGATTGCCTTTGCGGCGACGGATGTGATGCAACAGCACTGGGTGCCGGCTTTCGGCTTCGGGCATTTCGGGCCGGTGATGTTCATTACGGTGGGGCTGCTTTCGTTCACATTGATGCCTTTCTTTTCCGCCCCGTTGCGGCAGATGCCCCGTCCGATGGTCCTCTGGGCCTTCGGCGGCGGCATGATGCTGACCATCCAGGCCATGGGTATCGCCTATTGTATCGCGGTCTATCGCGAGGTCACCGTCACCAATGTGCTTTATAACACGCGAGGATTATGGAGCGTGGCGCTGGTCTGGGTTGTCGGCCATTGGTTCTCGAATTCCGAGAAGTATGTCGGGAAGGCCATCATGACCCGCCGATTGATCGGAGCCTTGATTTTACTGGCTGCCGTCTACCTTAGCCTCGCTTGATCAGAGGATGGCGTTGTCGATCAGGCGCGTCGAGCCCAGGTGGCATGCGATCGCGAGGGCGCAGCGCCGTCCAGCGGTCGAGGGCACGGGTGCCATCGTCTCAAGGTCGACAATTTCGCAATACTGAAGCTTCAAGGCTGGCTGGCCAGCTAGCACGATACTCGCGGCTTCCCGCAAGCGGGCGGCCTCGGTGACCCCGTTTTCCGCGAGGGCCTTGGCGGCGGCCAAGGCGGCGGGGATGGCGGTCGCCTGTGTTAGTTGTTCAGGCGAGAGATAGCGGTTACGCGAACTCATGGCGACGCCGTTGGGTTCGCGAACGGTCTCGTGAGCGATGATACGAACCGGAAAGCCGAGATCGCGCGTCAGCTGGCGGATGACGGCCAATTGCTGTAAGTCTTTTTGACCGAAGATAGCCACGTCGCATTGGACGGCATTAAAGAGCATGGCGACGACTGTCGCCACGCCTTGGAAGTGACCGGGACGAAATTCGCCGCAAAGTTTTTCCGCCACGCTTCCGACGGAGATCGAAGTGGAGGCACCCGCTGGGTAGAACTCGGCGGTCGTGGGTACGAAGACCAAATCGGCGCCAGCTTTCTCGCAACCGATGAGATCGGCCTCAAGCGTACGGGGATATTTGGAGAAATCTTCGTTAGGCCCGAATTGGGTCGGGTTGACGAAAATAGAAACGACCACGAAGCTGCTCTCTTTTTTTGCTCGGTGAATCAGGCTGAGATGGCCCGCGTGCAGACAGCCCATGGTGGGCACAAGGCCGATGGCTTTCCCGGCTTGGCGGGCCGATTTTACCGCGGTTCGGAGTTCGGTAATAGTTTTGGCGACCACCATGCCGTCACCCTAGGGCCTGCTTTCTTTCCTGCAAGTCGCAGTTATGATGCCGGCGGCTGGCCGGTTGGCTACCGTCGCTTAAATCATAAATAATAGACGGCGACGTGATGTAAATCCTTCTTGGCAGGGCTTACGGGAGTGCCAAGGTTGTCTACCGCAACCCAGCCTTATGTCACACTTCCCTAACGTCCCGGTCATCGAGTTCGAAGGCTCGAAATCCAAGAATCCCTTTGCTTTTAAGCATTATAATCCTGATGAAAAAATCGGCGGGAAGAAGATGAAGGACCACATGCGTTTTGCGGCTGCTTATTGGCACGTGATGCGCAATGGCCTTTCCGATCCCTTCGGTGGCCCGACCGCCATCATGCCTTGGGATGATGGTTCGGATTCCCTCGACAATGCTTTGCGCCGCGTCCCAGTTTTCTTCGAGTTTCTCGATAAGTGCCAGATAGACTTCTATTGCTTCCACGATCGCGATGTGGCCCCCGAAGGAAAATCGCTGGCCGAGACGCATGCGAACTTGGATCGGATCACGAAAGAGCTGAAGGCCTACCAGAAGGCTTCTGGTAAGAAGCTGCTCTGGGGTACCGCCTGTCTCTTCGCGCATCCTCGTTATGCTCACGGCGCCGGCACTTCGCCTAACGCCGACGTGTTCGCCTATGCTGCCAGCCAAGTCCGTCACGCCTTAGAGGCGACGAAGGCCCTCGGTGGCGAAGGCTACGTTTTCTGGGGCGGACGCGAAGGTTATGCGACCCTGCTGAATACGGATATGAAGCGCGAACTCGACCACTTGGCCGCGCTCCTGCACCTGGCCGTCGATCATGCCAAGAAAATCGGTTTCAAAGGGCAGTTCCTCATCGAGCCCAAGCCGCGTGAACCCTCGACCCACCAGTACGATTCAGATTCGGCGGCTTGCCTCAATTTCCTCCGTGAATACGGCTTGCTTAAGCATTTCAAACTCAACCTCGAGACCAATCACGCCACGCTGGCTGGCCATACGATGGAGCACGAAATGGAAGTCGCTATCGCCGCTGATGCGTTGGGCTCGGTCGATGCCAATCGCGGCGATACTCTTTTAGGCTGGGACACCGACCAGTTCCCGACCGACCTGTATCTGACGACGAACATCATGCTGCGCATCCTTAAGATGGGTGGCCTTATCAAGGGCGGCCTGAATTTCGATGCCAAGCGTCGTCGTGAATCTCACGAGCCGGTCGATCTTTTCCATGCCCACATCGGCGGGATGGATGCTTTTGCTCGCGGTCTGAAGATCGCCCACGCCATCATCGCTGACGGCAAGCTTTCGAAATTCGTTGATAACCGCTACGCCTCTTGGGACAGCGGTATCGGTAAGAAGATTGAGTCCAAGAAAGTCACCTTGGCGCAACTCGATGCTTACGCTCAGGGCATCACGCCGCCTCGTCTCAGCTCGGGCCGTCAGGAACTCCTCGAGAACCTGATCAACGAATATATCCGCTAACACATGGCCAAAGTACTCGGCTTGGATTTATCCACGCAGAGTGCGACGGCGCTCGTGCTGGATACGGTAGCAGGCGTCACGCTTGCCCGTGCCCGCGCGGCGTTTGGCGCTGATTTTCCTGATCGCAATCACCCCGAAGGCTTTATCCGCGGCGGGAAGGGCGGCGAGGTGCATGCCGATCCCTTGCTTTGGCTTGATGGCCTCGAGCTTGCCCTCCAACGACTCGCCAAGCTTACAGACCTTTCCCAGATAGATGCTGTTTCGGTTTCGGGTCAGCAGCATGGGAGTGTTTACCTCGCCGCTGGTTATGAAGCGGCTTTGGCCGACGGTAATCCGGCGACCAGTCTTACGGCTAAATTTGCCTCGGTACTTTCTCGTCGGACTTCTCCGATCTGGATGGATGCGTCGACGGAGAAAGAGTGTGCCGAAATCGCGTCTGCTTTGGGGGGCGACCAGAAGGTCTGCGACCTGACCGGCAGCGTGGCGACCCGTCGCTTTACGGGGCCGCAGATTCGTCGGTTCGCCAAGGAAGATCCGACGGCATGGAGTAATACGAAACGCGTCCATCTCGTTTCCTCTTTCTTTGCCTCCGTGCTCGCCGGGAGGGATGCGGCGATTGATACGGGTGATGGTGCCGGCATGAATCTGATGGATATTCGGCAGGGTGACTGGGCCCCGGCTGCCTTGGCCGCCACGGCGCCGGAGCTGATGGCTAAACTCCCGCCGGTGCGTCCGGGCTCGACGGTCGCGGGCCCTATTTCAGGCTACTTTATCGCGCGCTACGGATTCTCGCCCCGTTGTCAGGTGGTCATTGGTACGGGGGATAATCCATCGAGCCTCGTCGGTATGGGGGCGTCCCTTCCAGGTAAAGTGGTCGTGAGTTTGGGTACGAGCGATACGCTCTTTGCGGCCATTGAAGGCATCCGGACGGATGCGGCTGGGCTTGGTCATGCTTTCGGGAATCCGATGGGGGGCAGCATGAGTTTAGTTTGTGTGCGTAACGGATCTTTGGCGCGCGAAGCGATTCGTCGTGAATGCGGTCTGGCTGACTGGGTTGCCTTTTCCGCCTCAATTGAAGCTTCGCCGGCGGCGGTGGCCGCCGTTCTTCCCATGGAGGAGGACGAGATTACGCCGCGCCGTACCGCTGGTCGTATCACCTTAGGCATGTCGGCGACGCGGGACAGTTTGCCACGGGCGGCCGTCGAAGGCCAGGCCTTGAGCCTTCGCTTGCATAGCCGGTGGGTCGGAACGCCCACGACTCAACTACTCCTGACTGGGGGAGCCTCCGAGAATCCAGCGGTGGCTAAGATTTTTGCCGACGTTTTCGGCGCGCCCGTGTTACGTCTGGCGGTCTCAGATTCGGCTGCCTTAGGCGCCGCGCTTCGAGCCGCCGTGGGCGCCTGTGGGGCTAAAATGGCTGATTTAGAGAAGGTTTTCTGCGCCCCAGCTCCCGGCGTCGTCCAGCCCGACCCGACGCTTCGTGGCCGCTATGATTTGCTTGAGGCGGAGTTAGGGCAGGCCTTGGCGCGCTAGGCATTTTTCGGCGGATTGTCAGCAATGCCCGCTTGAACATCTTAGGGGTGTTGGCTGTCATAGGGGCTCACCCCACACTCCCTATGTCACAGCGTCCAGTCACTCTCTTCACCGGCCAGTGGGCCGATCTTAAAATCGCCGAACTTCTCCCTAAGGTGAAAGCTATGGGTTACGAAGGCGTCGAACTTGCCTGCTGGGGTGATCACTTCGACGTCAGTCGCGCCTTCAACGAGCCGGGGTATGTCGAGTCCGTTTGGGAATTGCTCCAGCAAAATGACCTAGGCTGCTGGGCAATCTCCTCGCACTTAGTCGGCCAAGCGACTTGCGATAATATCGACGAACGCCACCAATGCATTCTTCCGGCTCACGTCTGGGGTGACGGCAATCCCGAAGGTGTCCGTCAGCGTGCCGCCGTCGAGATGATTCTCACCGCTCAGGCGGCCCGTAAGTTCTTCGATGCCGGCAAAACTTATATGGCGAAGAAGCCAAAGGGTTCCGGCAAGACCGTCGTCAATGGTTTTACCGGCTCTTCCATCTGGCACGCGATCTACGCTTTCCCGCCCACCAATCAGGCTTACCTGCAGAAGGGCTATGATGATTTCGCCAAGCGCTGGAAGCCTATCCTTGAGGCTTTCGAGAAGAACGATGTCTACTTCGGTCTCGAAGTGCACCCGACTGAAATCGCCTTCGACATTGCTTCGGCCCAGCGCGCGCTCGACGCTGTCGGTAACCACAAGCGTTTCGGCTTTAACTACGACCCCAGTCACCTCGGCTATCAGGGCGTGGATTACGTGAAGTTCATCCGCACCTTCGGTAAACAGATTCACCACGCCCACATGAAGGACGTCTGGTGGGGTCACGGTGACGGTACGGTCGGCGTCTTCGGTGGTCACACCGATTTCTGCGACGCCCGTCGCGCCTGGGATTTCCGCTCGGTTGGTCGCGGCGACATCCGCTTCGAAGATGTCATCGTCGCGCTTAATGACGTCGGTTATGCGGGGCCGCTTTCCGTCGAATGGGAAGACGGCCGCATGGACCGTTTCTTTGGCGCCACCGAGTCGGCTACTTATGTCAAGAAACTCGCTTTCCCGACCAACAAGGTCGCCTTCGATGCGGCCTTCGATAAGTCGGCGCAGGGTAAATAATCACCTCTTACAACTAACTCCATCATGGCAACCCAAGTAGGTATCATCGGCGCAGGCGGCATGCTTCAATACCATGCCGCAGGCTTTAAGCAGGCCGGCGCGGAAATTATCGCCGTCGCCGATCCGGCCCCTGGCGCCGCCCAGAAGGCGGCCGACAAGTGGGGGATCAAGTACGCCTATGAGTCCGTCGAGTCCATGCTCGCTGCGCATCAGGAGCTCGACGCCGTCAGCGTCATCGTCCCGAACAAGTTCCACGCTGCTCTTGCCATTCAGTGCCTCAACGCGGGCAAGCACGTGTTCTGCGAAAAACCTCCGGCGCTCAGCGCCCCGGAAGTCCTCGAGATCATCGCCGCCTCCAAGAAGTCAGGTAAGCACGTGATGTTTAATTTCAATAACCGCGCCCGCCCCGAATCACAGGCGATGATCAAATACCTCGAGCAGGGGCAGGTTGGTAAGATTAATTCCGCTCAGGCCAAGTGGATCCGCCGCACGGGTATTCCGGGATTTGGCGGATGGTTCACGACCAAAGAACTCTCGGGCGGCGGACCGCTCATCGACTTGCTGCACATGGTCGACCTCGCGCTGTATTTCATGGGTTATCCGGAGCCGGCGCACGTGCTGGGGCAGACGTTCAACGATTTCATCCAGGACAAATCTTTCAAAGGCCCCTGGGGCATCCCTGACCGTGTCGGGGGCGTGACCGACGTCGAGAACGCCGCACACGGCTTCGTGACTTTCAAGACTGGCCAGGTTCTCACGCTTCAGGTCTCTTGGGCCGAAATGGTGAAGCGCGAAGAAGTCTCCGTTGTCTTCCAAGGCACCAAGGCCGGCGGTAAGGTGGAGCGTCTCTTCGGCATCGACGGCCTCGATAACACCGCGATCGATACCTGCGAAATCTACGTCCAGGAAAACGGCAACAGCGTGAATCGTACCATCGTCACCCCGGCCTGCGAGGATATGGGTCGCAGTGCTTCGGCGGCTAATTTCATCGAAGCCATCGAAGGTCGCGCCAAGCCGCTTAATACGCCGGAGCAGGCCTATCGCCTGATGCAGGTGATTGATGCGATTTATGCTTCCGCTAAGGCCGGAAAACCTATTTCTCTCTGATCACTCATCATGGCCTCATTGAATCGCAAACTTCGCATGGGCATGGTCGGTGGTGGGCGCGGCGCCTTTATCGGCGGCGTGCACCGCATGGCCGCCGCCCTTGACGGCAAGATCGAACTTGTCGCAGGCGCGTTCTCTTCGGATCCCGAAAAATCCAAACTCTCCGGGCAGGATTTTTTTCTCAAGCCTGACCGAGTTTATGCCTCTTATCTAGAGATGGTGAAGGCTGAGGCCAAGCTGCCTTTGGGTGAACGGATCGACTTCGTGTCAATCGTCGCCCGTAACGACCTGCACTACCCCGTGGCCAAGGCCTTTCTTGAGGCCGGCATTCACGTGATTTGCGAGAAGCCCCTCGCGTTCTCTCTCGCCGAGGGCAAGAAGCTTCGCGCCGTCGTCAAGAAGAGCGGCCTGGTCTTCGCGCTACTCCACAACTATACTGGCTACCCGATGGTCAAGGAAGCCCGCGACTTCGTGGCCGCCGGCAAGCTCGGCAAAATTAACAAAGTGCTCGTCGAGTATCCGCAGGGTTACGGCATCGGTGCGTTGCAGGCCGGCAAAATCCAGAAGATCGCCAACTGGCGCATGGATCCGAACTGCTCCGGCGTCTCGAACTGCGTCGGCGACATCGGCACGCACGCTGAGAACCTCGTCCAATATGTCACCGGTCTCGAGATTAAGGAGATTGCCGCCGATCTCAGCACCTACATCCCTGGCCGTCTGCTTGATGACGACGCCAACATGCTCGTCCGCTACAAGGGCGGCGCGAAGGGCGTGCTGCACGCCTCGCAAATCTCCACCGGCGACGAGAATAACCTCAATATCCGCGTTTACGGTACCCTGGCTTCGCTTGAGTGGCACCAGGAGCACCCGAATGAGCTAATCGTGAAGTATCTCGATCAGCCCCGCCAGACGCACCGTCGCGGTAATTCCTACAACGGCGCCAACGCCAAGAAGTATACCCGCACCCCGTTCGGCCACCCGGAAGCCTTCATCGAAGCGTTCGCGAATATCTATCGCGCCGCCTCGGAAGCCATCACCGATCGTCTCGAAGGTCGCAAGGCCCCCAAGGGCGGCTACGACTTCCCGTCGATCGACGACGGCGTCACCGGCATGGCTTTCATCGAAGCCGCGGTGAAGTCCTCCAAGGGTAACGCCCGCTGGACCAAGCTCGCCGACTAAGGCGCTTTACCGTCGCTCACGAAGGCCCCGAAATCGGGGCCTTTTTATTGATTAAGCCACCAGATTGAAGCGTTGAGTACGGTGGCGAAGCTCACCCAGAGCAGGTGCGGAAGTTGAAGCAGGGCGTAGCCGCGATGCTGCGGCCAAAGCTGCTGAATCCAGAGGACGAGTAGCGTTAGGTAGGCCAGGATGTCGATGAGCGCGAGGCCCGGCTGGTGCAGCCCGAAGAAGAGCAGGGACCAGAGCGCGTTGACCAGCAGGATGATGAAGAAGGTGCGGCGAACGGCACGGTTATCCCAGGCAGCTGAGGCGGTCAGGGCCATGAGGATATAGAGCGTCGACCACATTGGCCCGAAGGCCCAGTTGGGCGGATTGAACCATGGCTTGGCCAGCCCTGCATACCATCCTTTGATCTCCGGCATGGTAGCAGCCGATCCGAGACTACCGACGACGGTGCAGAGTATGGCGAGCAGAACGGCCCGCCCAATGTTCCTTGGCTGCCCCGGGGATGGTTCCATGTGGTCATTATCGCTCGGAGTCAGACCTAGGCAAGCCCTCGGACGGAGTCCGCTTGCCATCCGCCGTTTTGCCCCTCTTTTTAAAGCCTTAGCACCATGTCAGACTCCTACATCCAGCAGCTCTTCGCCGAACGCATCGGCGGCGTTAATTACGGCAAGTCGACCGCCATCTATAAGTTCGAGAAGATCAAGCGCGCCAAGGCCGCCGCCAAGAAGGCCAAGCCCGACGTCGCCCTGATCGACCTCGGCGTCGGTGAGCCCGACGAGATGGCTTTCCCCATGGTGGTGAAGGCGCTCCAGTCCGAGGCCGCTAAGCCGGAGAATCGTGGTTATTCCGATAATGGAGGCGTCGACTTCAAGCAGGCCGCGGCGCGTTACATGAAGAATCTCTTCGGCGTGACCGTCGATGCTGACACCGAAATCCTTCACTCCATTGGCTCCAAGGCCGCGCTCTCGATCCTCCCGGGCTGCCTTATCAATCCCGGCGACTACGTCCTGATGACCGTCCCGGGTTATCCGGTGTTCGGCACACATGCTAAGTATTATGGTGGCTTGGTTCATAATCTAAAACTCACCGCGGAAAACAATTTCCTGCCGGACCTGAAGTCGATTCCGGCCGACATCTTGGCCAAGGCCAAGGTGCTGGTACTCAACTATCCGAATAATCCGACCGGGGCTGTCGCCACCCGTAAGTTCTTCGAGGAAGTCGTCGCCTTTGCTAAGCAGCACAATCTCGTCGTCATTCAGGATGCGGCCTACGGCTCGCTCCACTTCGGCGTCGAGCAAGTATCGATTCTGCAAGTCCCGGGAGCGATGGACGTGGCGCTCGAGCTGCATTCGCTTTCCAAGAGTCACAATATGACCGGCTGGCGCATCGGTTTCGTCGCCGGCAACGCATTGCTCGTCCGCGCTTATGGCGATGTGAAGGATAATTCCGACTCTGGTCAGTTTCTCGGCATTCAGAAAGCCGGCGCCGCGGGTCTCGATGAGATCTCCATTCCTAAGGCCATCGCCGCCAAATATTCTCGCCGTATGGACAAGCTCGTCGGCGTGCTCGCCAAGCTCGGCTTTCAAGTCCGCAAGCCCGGTGCCGGCTTCTTCCTCTATATGCCCGCTCCGAAGGCTGCCACGGGCCCTTCTGGCACAGTGAGTTTCGAGTCCGGCGAGGCTTTCTCTCAATGGATGATCACCGAACATCTGATCTCCACGGTGCCTTGGGATGATTGCGGATCATTCGTCCGCTTCTCGGTGACCTTTGTCTCCGACAAGGGTGAGGCTGGCGAAGCCGAGGTCATTGCGGAAGTTGAGCGTCGTCTGGCTGCTTGGAAATTCAGCTTCTGAGGCCCTTTTTAGGCCTCTCTTCCTTGTCGGATTGACAGGGCAGGGGGGCTTTGTCCTTCTTACCTTTAGTTTATTGGCCTGATAGCTCAGTTGGTAGAGCAGACGCCTGAAGAGCGTCGTGTCGTTGGTTCGATTCCGACTCAGGCCACCATTTAACTCCAGCCCGTTTGATTTAGGTCGAACGGGCTGGTCCTTTGATAAACCGACTAAGGCCTAGCGGTTAAACAGCAGCTTCCAGATGGAGAACCGATCCCCGCGGTCCAGCGCCTGAGCTGGGGTCGTCTCCTTGCCGAAGCCGGTAAGCGTGAGGACTCTCTGCTCTTCGTTCACTTTATCACCTTTGATGGATTTTTCGGCCCACTTGGCTTGGACGACACCAAAAGGGATGGTGTCATCTTTCCAGACGGTACCGCGAATGATAATCGTCTGTTTTTTGACGAAAGGCGGGTCGATGACGGTAAAGCATTCCATCTTCATCCGGCTGCAAGTCCAAGATTTTTCTCCGAGTTTAATAAGCTCGGCGCTGGGATTGTCGGCTTCGAGTGTGTTCGTGTTTTTGTATCCAACCTTGTCGGATAAGGATGCCACATCCTCGGGCAGCATGTGATAAGCGCCTTTGACCGGGTTCGAGAAAACGATTTCAGCGGCCGACTCGAGCAGCTTATTGGCCCCGGCCCGATCGAGTTTTTGCGGTAGCAGAAAGCGGAGCGGAGCTTTCTCTTTGGATCCCAGCCAAGCGATGGGTTCGATGGAGAGCCAGACATAGGGCTTTCCTGTGAGGGTTCCGCCGTCGCGAACCGAGAGTCGAATAGTCGTCAGCGAGGCCGGCTCATTCGGTTTGATGCCTTCAATCTGATAGGTGGCCCAGTGTCCTGGAGCTGGTAATTTTTCTGCAAAAATACTCCATTGGGCGGAGGCACTAATGATGCCCCAGCCTAAAGCGAGAAGAGGCAAGAAGAGCCGCATAGGGTGTTTTAAGCCATAATCAGGCTGATTTGGCGAGTCTAGTTCGGCCCGCAGGCACCTTTCCCTTTGACTCTCCTGGGGGATGGGTTTCAAGTTTGCCTCACCTTCATGGCAACCTTGGCACATGCTTCGACCTCCCTCCGCTTGGCGGATGGTCGTGCCATCCTGCCTTCGATTATTACCATCATCGGGCTCTGAGCCCGCTGAACGGAACGCCCGACGGGCGACTCCCCGTTCCGCGGCACTCGGAACGGCCCCCTCCCTTTACCCAACCTTCCACCTACACTACCATGGCTCGCTCCATCGAAATCTACGATACCACCCTCCGCGACGGCTCGCAAGGGCAGGGGATCCATTTCTCGGTCGATGACAAGCTGCGCATCGCCGCCGAGCTCGAGCGCTTTGGCATGAATTATATCGAGGGCGGCTGGCCCGGGTCCAATCCGCGGGACGTCGAATTCTTCGCTCGTGCCAAGAAGATCAAGTTCAAGCATGCCAAGCTGGCAGCTTTCGGCTCTACGCGGCGGAAGGGCGTGCGTGCCTCCGAGGACGCTCAGGTGCGCAGCTTGCTCGAGGTCGATACCCCAGTCGTAACGATTTATGGTAAAACTTCAGCGCTGCATGTCCGTGAAGTGTTGCGCTGTTCGCCGGAGGAAAACCTGGCGATGATCCGTGATACGGTGGCCTTTCTGAAATCCCATCGCCGCGAAGTCGTCTATGACTGCGAACATGCGATCGATGGCTGGAAGGAAGACCCGGCCTATGCGATCGCGACCATGCTTGCGGCCGTCGAAGGCGGGGCAGACCGCATCGTGCTTTGTGATACCAATGGGGGCTCCTTGCCTGCCACCGTGGCCGCGGCCACGCGGGCGGTGTTGGCGGCTATGAAGGTTCCGGTCGGCATCCATACGCATGATGACGCTGGGCTCGGCTTGGCCAACGCCCTTGCTTCGCTTGAGGCAGGTGCCTCGCACGTGCAAGGCACCGTCAACGGCATCGGCGAGCGGACCGGTAATTGCGACCTCACCGCAGTCATCCCGTGCGCCCAATTGAAGTACGGCTGGAAATGCGTCTCATCGACCTCGCTCAAGGGCCTCGCCGGCCTTTCCCGTTTCGTCGATGGCGTCGCCAATCTCGCGCCTGATCCGCGGCGTCCGTGGGTCGGCACGGCAGCCTTCGCCCATAAGGGCGGCACGCACGTCGATGCGGTCCGTAAATTCTCGGCCGCCTATGAACACATCGACCCGACGGTGGTTGGTAATGAACGCATGGTGCTCGTGAGCGATCAGTCCGGACGGAGTAATATCACGATGAAGGCGAAATCGTTGGGCATCGACCTCGACCGCGATTCACCGGCGACCAGTACCGCGCTGGATGAACTTAAGAAACTCGAGCATGCCGGCTGGAGCTTCGAAGACGCGGAAGCCTCACTGGCACTTCTGTTGCGCCGTCACTTAGGCAAGACGAAGACCGTTCCGTTTGAAGTGATGTCTTATCATGTCACTGCTCGCGGGGCTCGGGGCTCGGCGTACTGTGAAGCCGTGGTGCGGGTCAGCGTCGGCGGCAAGGAGTCGCTCACGGTGGCGGAGGGCGACGGTCCTGTGCATGCGCTCGACCAAGCTTTGCGTTCGGCTTTGGTAAAATCCTTCCCGAAAATCGCCAAGGTCAGTCTGGTGGATTATAAGGTGCGCATCTTAGGCGGCGCGGATGGCACGGCCGCCAAAACCCGCGTGGTCATCCGTTCCTCGGACGGTAAGACGTCATGGGGAACGGTCGGTGTGAGCGAAAACCTCGTCGAAGCATCGCTGCGCGCCATCGTCGATGGTTATGCTTACGCTTTGGCCTGAGTTGGTGGCTGACACGTTGACTGCCTTCAAGGGCGGGGTAGAAGTTTTCTACTCCCCCTTGATGCGTCCGCTACTCCTTCTCCTCGCCGCAGCTTCTCTGTCTGCCGCTGATACTTCCAAGCTTAATATCCGCGAGCTGGCGAAGCCTGGTGAGAAAGTCGAAGCAGTCAGGGTGCCCGCTCTGGCTGCCGAAGCCTATGCGTCGTCGCCTGCGGTGAAGATGCCGACGCCGGTTCATCGCTTGAGCGATGTTCCCTTCCTCGGTGCTGATCGCTTGGAGAAGCTCGACCTCTATTTCCCTTCTGGTCCGGTACGCAAAGATCGGCCGGCTGTCGTCTTCATCCATGGCGGCGGCTTCACTGGAGGCGATAAAGCTGAGTATCGTTCGGCGAGCGTCAGTGCGGATCTGTGTCGGGCTGGTTATGTGGTCGTGAGTTGTAATTATATGCTCGGAGCGAAGTCGGCCCCAGGCATCTGGCCGCAGAACATCTCCGATTGCCGTAATGCCGTACGCTGGGTGCGGGCGCATGCGAAGGAACTAGGTGTCAATCCGGAGAAGATCGGCGTCGCCGGTGGCTCGGCGGGCGGCTATCTCGCGCTCATGGTCGGCTTATCCGATGACAAGTCGGGCCCTGGGGGAGAACCCACAGCAAAGTTTTCCGCCAAAGTCTCGGCTGTCATCGACCTGTATGGCGTGGTCAATTTTTCAAAACATGGCAAAGGCGATGTCCCGGGCGTACCCGCTTCCGAGCAGAATTCCTACCTGCCAGAATTGCAGTGCGACGCGCAGGACCCGGCTGTACTGATTCTGCATGGTACGGCTGACACGACGGTCGATATCGCCCAATCGGATGATATGGCCAAAGCCCTGCGAGCCGCAAAAACACCCTATGAATATGTCGTGGTCGAGGGCGCTCCGCACACTTTCGACCTTCACCCAAACGGTAAGAGTTGGAAGCGAACGGGCGTGATCGACGGTGCGGAAGTGAGTAGTGCCTCGAATAAGCCCGAGCTGGCCGAGGTCACGCTCACCTTTTTAGCCCGGACGATTGGCAAGTAAACTTTTACTCTTTTAACCGCGCAATGACCGTCGAGCCGCGCAGGTCGACTTCGAAACAGCCCGTATCTTCGAGCATCCGGTAGAACTTGGCGTAACGCGGAGCGTCGCGTTCAAGTCCGGGGTATTCCTGGACCAGATATTTTTTGATAATTTCGACCTTCAGCCATTCGCCGGGTGGCGCGAGCCCCGTGGCCACGTCGACGAGGGCTTCGATGATGTCCCGGCGTGAAAGCAATTCGCGACGGCGGTGGTCAGCTTCCGCTTTACCAGCGGCTTGTTGGGCGGGGGTGAGATTCGGGTTGTCGCGATAATCTTGGCCGGAGGGCTCTGCTGGTCGCCGCGGTTCGCGTTGGGGCCGCGGTTCGCGCTGGGCCCGAGGTTCACGCGCAGGGCGGGGTTCGCGGGCTGGCCGTGGTTCACGGGTCGGACGAACGGAAGCTTCGGTAAAAATAATTTCGGGCAAAAGTTTATCGAACTGATCGAGTAAGGCGGTGACTTCGGTCTTAGCCTTCGGAGTCAGTTCCCGGATGGCTTGAGCCAAAAGCGCCAGGGCCGCTCGCGGATCAGATTTGGTACGCTGTTCTTGGTCCAAGCGGTCACGCAGTTCGGTGAGGTTGAGATAGTGATGGGCCGTCGAGCGTAAGGCCTTGTGGGTGCGTTCACCCATGACAACGATGCGGACGCCAAGGCGCTTGGCGTCTTCGACGACCGGCGTGAAATCACTGTCATTGGTGACAAAGACCAAGGTGGTAGGCGGCTCGGCTCCAGCCATGAGCTTCACGGCGTCAATGGTGAGACGCATGTCAGCCGCATTCTTTCCAGGCGTATAGCTGCGCTGATCGACGAGCTCGAGAGCCGGCCAATCGAGGGCGGCCGCGCGCCAGCCGCTGAGCCGGCCGTTGAAATCGCCATAAGCGCGGGCGCAGGCGAGGGGAGTGGCGCCGACGAAACGTAGTAAGGTGGGCAGGTGCTGGTGCGAAACATTATCCGCATCAATCAGGATTCCGATCCGCTGATCTTTTTGTCCGCGGGCAGCTTCCGGGGTCGACGTGGAGCCGGCGGTTTCTTGGCGTGGCGCCCGCGGCTTAGGTCGGCGGTTGGTGCTGGAAGCGGATCGACCGCGTGGGGCGGCAGGTTTCTTGACTGATTTTGGACGCGGCGGCACGGTAGAAAGGTTGCTCCTATCTCTGCTCTTAAAGTCCCGTTGCTACAATGCGAAATGCCGAACCGATTATTTTAGGGTTTTTATTGGGATTTAATGGCATTACCTGACGGTGTCGGGAGGCGCATCGTCCCTTTGACGAATGGCCGCGAGTTAAGCGCGACGCCCGGATGTCGCTGACTCGTGACCGAAGCGACTGCGATCGGAGACAAATTCGGGAAGCCAGGCCGTGCACCTTAAGATGGAATTAAGCGGCCGGCTTCGGAATAAATAACTAAAATATTAAGGTTGGAACTTCACGGTATTGTTGATGTTAAAAAGGCGTGAAAGCCGTAAAGTTCATTCTTTGCCTAATGCTTAATTGCGGGCTCTGGGCGTCGGAAACCAAGCCGATGGAGGCTTCATGGATGGCCCATCCGGGCCCATGGGGTGAGTTGGAAGTGCATACGGTTTACCTAGCGGCCACGGATTCGCTGCTGGCGGCGGTGGCGAAGCCGAATTCCGTGACACGGTGGACCTTCGAGCAGACGACGGAACAATCGGTCCGAGACTTGTTGGCGAGGCTGGGCGTCAATGCGGGGACCGTGACGCGTTTGTTCTCTTCGGGCCGGTCGCAGGCGAACGGTAACACGGTCGTCCTGCATCCGGAGGTTGAGGATTTGAAGTCACTTTCACCCGAGGTGCGAAGTGCCCTTTATATCGAATTAGCCAAATCAGCGGCCAACGAATATCAGCGAGACCCGGTCTACATCTTAGGAGGTAATATCGATGAGTGGCTGATGGATGCCGAATTGAACGAGGAACAGCGGACGCTCTTCCGGCAACTGGTATGGCGTCGCGGAGAAGCGAAAGTCTTTAGCGATATCGCGGCCTTGCTCACATTGGCGAAAAATTCCGATGAGGTCTTAAATATTTTCCGCACGGTGACTCGGGTCCGTAGTTTGATCGTGGAATTGAAGCTACCGCTGAAGACGGATCGTAAGCAATTTCTGGAATATTGGACCGCCGGTCAGGTGGATGCTCCACGATTGACGTTCATCAATGCCATCACTTCACGGCGTGCTCCGCAGACGGTCGACATCACGCATTTCCTTCCCTCCCTGATGCGTCAACGGGCTTACACCTTTCCAGAGATGGAATTAGGGCTCAAAGGCCGTTTCCCGGATTGCCATTGGACCTCGCTGAATTTTTTCAATATCACCCCCAAAGATTATTTCTTGGATACCCGGTTGGCCGCCGCCCACTTGTTGGAGAATTATACGGCGATGGACGCGCCCTATCACTTCGGCGACGTGCTGTGCTTCATCGATAACGGCGAAGGCCTGCACACCTGTGTCTATATCGCGGACGATATCGTCCTGACGAAGAACGGTGATAGCATTCTGGCTCCCTGGGCGCTCATGACGATCGCCGACGTCCAGTCGATTTACCGTCGGACTTCCAGTACCCGCATCCAGGGGTATCGTTTGAAGCGGTAAAGAGTTGTCCCCGGCAGGAATCGAACCTGCATTACCAGTTTAGGAAACCAGTGTTCTATCCGTTGAACTACGAGGACGCAGGGTGGATTTAATGGTGGATTAGTTCCTGCGAGCAAGCCTGCATCGGATGTGAGGGGCTTGACAGGGTGGGGTTTCTGGTAAGTTCTGATGGGGTGAATGTATTCCATTTGTTCGCCGAGGCGCCCATGACCATTCCGGGCTGGGCGTGGTTGGTTTTCTTGACGTTTGTGGCGGCAATCCTCGCGATCGATTTGGGCGTATTCAACAAGAAGGACCAGACGCCAACTTTCAAGGAGGCCGTGGCTTGGTGCGTGGTCTGGCTTAGCTTGGCAGTAGGTTTCGGCTTCCTGCTTTCTCACTGGAGGGGTTCCGAGGTCGCGGAACTTTTTGCGGCGGGCTACGTCTTGGAGTTAGCCCTCTCGGTCGATAACCTCTTCATCTTCATCTTAGTCTTCGCCCATTTCAATATCCCCGAATCGCTTCAGCGTCGGGTGCTTTTCTGGGGTATTATCGGCGCGATTATGATGCGCGCCGTCTTCATCATCGTCGGAGTCGCCGCGGTGGACCGCTTTGCGATTTTGCTGCCGCTGTTCGGGGCGTTTTTATTATTTACCGGAATAAAACTGGCCTTCACCAAAGATGAGGAGGAAGGCAAGGGGGTCGACGAGAATTTCATCGTCCGGCTGGCTCGCAAGGTACTCCCTTTGACCCCTCGGCTGCATGGTAACGCTTTCTGGGTTTTAGAAAACGGGAAGCGCTTGTTCACGCCACTATTTGTCGTCCTTCTGGTCATTGAAGGCACGGACTTGCTTTTCGCCGTAGATTCTATTCCGGCCGTGCTGGGGATTTTGCCGCCTGAAATGGCCATCGAAGAAAAACGCTTCATTGCTTTCACTTCGAATATTTTCGCCATCATGGGCCTGCGTTCGATGTACTTTGCGATTGCCGGCTTCATGCACTTGTTCCGCTTCCTTAAGCCGGCCCTATCATTTGTCCTTGTTTTCATAGGCGTTAAGATGATTTTCCCGTGGTGTGCCGGCCTCGGTCAGCCAACGGGACACATTGCCGCTTGGGTGCCGGACGGATTGCAGCACGACGGGCGGGTGCACATCCCGACCGAGGTCTCCCTGGCGATCATCGGCTTGGTGCTGGCCGTGGCGGTCGCGCTTTCCGTCACTTTCCCTAAACGGAAATAAGAGAGTTTTGGTGTTTCCACTGGCGGGGCTCTCCGCCACGCTGGCAAGGTGCTCAAGGGGCGTCATAAGATCTACATTCCTCACCTGAAGGGAAGTCGCGGCTTGTTGGCTTTGGCGATTTTCTTTGGCTTACTTTACGGTGTTTCGCAAGCTCTTGGCATCCCCTTTCTGATCGGCAAGGTCTTGCCTTTGGCCTTTGGCTCGGCCGCTGAGCGTGCCGCGCCCTTACTTTCCTTTCCCCAATGGACGGGGTGGGGGCCGCTTTTCCTGCCCAAGGGCTACGAAGTACTCTTTGCGGTCGCCTTCCTACCGATTGTTTTCGTCGTCCGTGGCATTGCGCAATTTTTCGCCAGCTTTTTGATCAACCTTGCGGGATTGCGGGTCGTCGAGTCGGTCCGCTTGGCGGTCTTCGATAAGTTGCAAAGGATGCATCTCGGATTTTTCGGGAAGATCCCGACCGGAGACCTGATGCAGCGTCTCACCGGCGACGTGCAATCAGTACGATTGGTCTTGGTGGATGTTTCGACGGATTTGATCATCCAGCCATTCACGCTCGTGGGTGCCTTGGCGGTCGTTCTCTGGAAATGCTTCACGATGCCTGGCGGCTTATGGTTCCTGCTCTGCCTGGGCGTCGTCCCGGTTTCGGTTTTCTTGGTTCGGGCCATCGGTCAGGCTTTGCAATCTCGGGCGGGACGCGCCCTTTCCAGTTCGGCTGGGCTGAATAGTATCGTCGTCGAAAACCTGCAATCTCCCCGGGAGATCAGGGCGTATGGGTTGCAGCAGCGGGAGATGGAGCGCTTTGGCCTATGCAGCCGGGAGGGGTTACGGATGCAGGCCAAGTTGGCTCGTTACGATAAGTCTCTCTCACCTTTGCTCGAGGCGGTTTCCGCTTGCGGTATCGCTTTGGCGGTCTGGTTTGGGGCGGGTGCCGGGATGCAGTACCAGGATTTAATCACGATTATCACTGCAATCTATATCGCCTATGACCCGATTAAGAAATTAGGCCGGATGAACAATCTTATCACCATGGCGGAGTCAGGACTTTCGCGCTTAGAAGAGGTTCTCGACGCTCCTATCGAGGTCGCGGATCTGCCGGAGGCCAAGCCGCTCGCCCGGGTGCGCGGCGCCATCGCCTTTGAAGGACTTTCTTTTGCTTATGGCGACGAGGTCATCCTTAGTTCGCTCACGCTGCAAATTCCCGCCGGGCAATCGGTGGCACTCGTTGGGCCCAGTGGCGCTGGTAAGAGCACTTTCGTGAACTTAGTGCCGCGGTTTTTCGATCCCCAGCAGGGTTTAATCAAGGTCGATGGCTTGAATATCAAGGAAGTTCGGCAGGCTGATTTACGGGCTAATATCGCCTTGGTCTCCCAGGAGCCCGTTTTGTTTAACGAAAGCATCATGGAGAATATCCGCTTAGGTCGCGCGAGCGCCACCGATGCGGAAGTCTTGGCCGCGGCGAAATTAGCCGGGGCTTCGGACTTCATCCAATCCTTCCCCGAGGGGTTTGAAACCCGCGTGGGAGAACGCGGCTCGCGTCTATCCGGGGGCCAACGCCAGCGTATCTCCATCGCCCGGGCTTTCTTGAAAGACGCACCTATCTTGATCTTAGATGAGGCCACTTCGGCCTTGGACACAGAAACGGAGCGCGGCATCCAGCAGTCGCTCTCCTTCCTGATGAAAGGCCGGACGACATTGATCGTGGCCCACCGTTTTAGTACGATTCGAGATGTGGACCGTGTCTTAGTGTTTGACGCTGGTTGCATCGTAGCGGATGGCTCGCGCGAGGAAGTCTACCGTTCCTCTGAGCTCTTCCGTCGCTTGTGGGATAACCAATCCAAGGGCCTCGCTTAAGGTGCGCATCTTGGTTGTCAAATTTTCCGGACTCCGCGGCGCGTTGGCCGCGACAGCGGGTTTGCGTTCGATCCGCGAGCGCCACCCTGGTGCCACATTCACCTTTGTTACGCTGCCTGACTCGGAGCCAGCGCTCGAGGGGTGCCCGCCCGTCGTCGAGGTTCTGGGGGTTAACCCAACGCAGGGCCTATTCTCCGTCATCGCCCACCTGCGTCGGCAGCGTTTCGACGTGGCCATCGCTTTGGGTGGGCATCCGCGGGCGTTACGGTTGGTAGCCTTAAGCGGCGCCCGTAAGCGCGTCTGTGCGGGGCATGCCTCATTCTTATTGCGCCCGTTTTACCACCGCGAAGTTTTTGGCACCGCCGTTGATCCCCATGAAGCGGCGCGCGATCATGAAGTGATGGCACAGGCTTTAGGTTTTCAGGCCGAGCCGCCGGCGATGTGGTTTGCGCCGTCCCGCATGCAGGAGCACGGCCTTTTGGTCGAGGATCGGCGCTATGCGGTGATACATCCTGGATCATCGCGTCCGGAGCGGATTTTGGAAATTGATAAGTGGGCTTCCGTGGCTCGAGAGCTCGTTAGTAATTATGCGGTCGATCGCATCGTGATTTCAGCGGGGGTCGCGGGCGAAGAGCGCATCATGGCGGAAGCTTTGTGCGGCCTCATCGGTCCGGTCGCAATGTCTACGGCTGGTCGGCTCCGCTTTGCGCAAGTGGCCAAACTCATTCAAGGGGCCCGCCTGTTCTTAGGTGCAGACTCCTCCGTTTTGCAATTGGCGGCGGCCGTGGGCACTCCGGTGGTCGGAGTTTTTGGGCCCTCGGACTATGCCCGTGCCCGCCCCTGGGGGACTATCAACCGAGTCGTGCGCATCGACACGGCGCATTATGAGGGTGAAGCTCGGCAGGATTATCTTGCACGCATGGATCGCGCCCTCGCACGGATCACGCCAGCGCAAGTTTCGCGGGCGGCTGAAGAAGTCTTACGGATTACAGCGCTTTGATTCCTCCGCTTGACCTCTCGCCAGCCTCCCCGACAGTGAATCGGTGACTCCCGCCGAGAATCATTACGACGCTGTTATCATCGGCGCAGGCATGTCGGGTCTTGCCGCTGCCGTCCGGCTGGCGATGTACGATCGCCGCGTGTTGGTCCTGGAACGTCACAACGCCCCCGGAGGTTTAAATTCTTTCTATGCCAAGGGCGGCCGCAAATATGATGTCGGCCTGCATGCCCTTACTAATTGGGTGCCGGAGGGGGTGAAGGGCGCTCCGCTGGTCAAGCTGATGCGTCAATTGCGTATCCGGCGCGAAGAATTAGACTTATGCCCGCAATTCGGATCAAAGGTGACCATGGCTGGGAAAAACCTCCGGCTTAATAATCGCTACGATGATTTATTGGCCGATGTGGCGACCGAATTTCCGAAATCAGTCGATCGGTTCCGCGAGTTAGATGGATGGATTACGGGGCTTGATGAAGCGGCGCTACAGGCGCATGGCGGCTCGGCGCGGGCTTTGCTCGATGAACGCCTCGGCGACCCGTTGTTGCGCGACATGCTGCTCCTCCCTACCTGCTTCTATGGCAGTGCGCTCGAGGATGACATCGAAGTATCGCAGTTCGCCGTGATGTGGCGTTCGCTATTCCGCGAGGGTTTTGCGCGGCCGTTTATTGGAGTCCGTCAAGTCGTGCGCCTTCTCTTGGACCGTTGTCGCGAGCACGGCGTCGAGCGTCGCATGAAGTGCGGCGTAAAATCGATGGAGATTAAGGCAGGTCGCGTCGCCGCCCTACAGTTGGATGACGGGACGGAAGTAACCGCCGAGGCGATTTACTCATCGGCCGGAGCCGTGGAGACACAGCGTCTGCGCTTGGACGTTTCCCCGCAAGTGGGCGCCTCGGAGATTGGACGCCTGGGCTATACCGAAACCATCGCGACTTATGAGCCCGCCGCCTTCCAGAATTTTAAATGGCAGGATACGATTATTTTCTTCTGCGACGATGAGCGCTTCAGCTATCGTTCGCCAGCATCGCTTGTCGATCCGCGTTCCGGCGTAATCTGTATCCCGAATAATTATCATTACGGCGAGGGGCGGGCCCTGGACGAGGGCTGGCTACGCGTCACCGCTCTGGCCAATCACGACGCCTGGTGCGCCTTGCCCGAGGCCGATTATCTCGCGCGCAAGCAGGAGTGGTGCGGGCGATTGAATCGCGTTGCCCGGGCGCACTTGCCCTCGGTCGCGGAGGTCGCCCATGATGCCGCGTTGACTTCGACTGATGTCTTTACCCCGCGCACGGTCCGCAAGTTTACCGGGCATTTGAACGGGGCCATTTACGGCTCGCCGGTGAAACGCCGGGATGGCCGGACGGATCTGACGAACCTCTTTCTGATTGGCACGGACCAAGGATTCCTCGGCGTCACGGGGGCAATGCTGTCTGGTATTTCGATGGCGAACCTGCATGGTTTAAAGGCGTAGCCTCTCCCCATGCGCGAATCCCCTATTACCGCCGTCAATGAGCGTCCGCTCTGGCGGGACCTTGTCCAGCCGGCGGTCATCGTCGGAGCCTTGGGGTATTTTGTAGATATTTACGACCTGACGTTGTTCATGACGATTCGGAAGGACAGCCTTACCAGCCTCGGTCTGGGGCATCTGATTAGCGGAGCTGCTTGGTATCAGGATCTGCTTTCTTGGCAGATGATGGGTATGCTTATCGGGGGGATTCTTTTTGGTATCCTTGGGGACCGGATGGGACGGCTCACTACGCTGTTCGGTTCTATCCTGCTTTATTCCATCGCGAATATCGCCAACGGCATGGTGCATAGCTTTGAGGCTTACGCGACTTGGCGCTTCATCGCTGGTCTTGGTTTGGCGGGTGAGCTGGGTGGATGTATTGCGCTCGTCTCTGAAACGCTTTCGAAAGAACGTCGCGGCTATGGTACCGCCTTGGTCGCTACGGTTGGCGTCTTTGGCGCCGTGGTTGCTGGCTTTATGGCGGATCATGTCGGCGATATCGGCCGGGTGGTTGGAGGTCTTTTCGGTACGACGGTCGAGGGCTGGCGCATGAGTTATTTCATCGGCGGTGGTCTCGGCTTGATGCTGCTGGCTTTGCGGGTGGGGGTGCGAGAGTCCGGCATGTATCATCAGGCAAAAGAGCATGCGGAAGTCGGCTCCGTGGCCCGCGGAAATTTCTTCGCCCTATTCTCCAGCCGCGAACGCTTCGGGCGCTATCTGCGTTGTATTCTGATCGGTCTACCCACTTGGTTTATGATCGGGATCCTCGTACAGCGGGCCTCTACCGTCTTCGCTCCGGCCGCTGGGATCCAGGGCGAGGCGATCAAGGATAACTGGTCCGTCGCCGCTTTTTATCTCGGGCTTACTTTCGGCGACCTTGCCAGTGGCATCGCGAGTCAGCTGCTTCGTTCCCGCAAGAAGGTCGTACTCGCCTTTCTGTTATTCAGTCTCGGATGCGTCGGCGTGTATCTCTTCGGGGCAACGGGCTGGACTTCCACCGCTTACTACCGGCTTATTTTCCTAATGGGCTTCGGTATGGGCTATTGGGCGCTCTTCGTGACGATTGCGGCCGAGCAGTTTGGCACGAACCTGCGGGCCACCGTTGCGACCACGGTGCCTAATTTTGCTCGTGGTTCGTTGGTGCCGTTGACCTTCCTTTTCACGTTTTTGGCGATGCCCTTGAATCAGGCGCGGGTCGTGCCTTCGGTGGCAGGGGCAATCCTTGGCCTGATTTGCTTCGGCGCTGCTTTCATCGCCCTATGGACGATGGAAGAGACCTTTGGCAAGGACCTGGATTATCAGGAAAAAGAGTAAGCCTACTTGCTGGCTGGACCGGCTTTATCCGAGACGCAGCGGAAGCCGACATGGTTCGTCGAGGTCAAGGTGTCGAGACCTTGACGGGCAGTGGCACGGTAACGGAAGCAATAAGCCTCGTCGCAGAGCCATGAGCCGCCGCGGATGACGTGCTGGCCGTAGCCGGTGTTTTCCGGGTCATGGCCGATGGCGGGCCCGACGGGATTTTCTTTGGCGGATTTGGCATACCAGTCGATGCCGTACCAATCTTCGCACATCTCCCAGACGTTGCCGGCCATATCGTAGAGCCCGTACCCATTGGGCGGGTAGGATTTTACGGGCGCGGCATAATTAAATCCATCCGAAGCCAGGTCGGTGGCGGGGAATTTTCCCTGCCAGTGGTTGCACATGTATTTGCCGTTGGGACGTTCTTCGTCGCCCCAAGTATAGTTTTTATCTATTAAGCCGCCGCGAGCGGCGTGTTCCCATTCAGCTTCGGTGGGGAGGCGTTTGCCTGCCCACTTGGCAAAGGCTTGGGCGTCTTTATAGGTGAGGCAAAGGACCGGGTGGTTCATGCGATCCTTGATCGAGGAGTCGGGCCCTTCCGGTTGGCGCCACGTTGCCGCGACGGTAAATTTCCACCAAGGCAAGTCGCCGACGCCACACTGAAAGGGGTTCACGCCAGCAGTGTGTTTGAACAGGAGTGATCCGCCTTTGAGGTATTCGGGTGAGGGAACGTCAGGAAAATCGCGCGGGTCGAGGTTCTTTTCGGCGTCCGTGAGATAGCCGGTGGCATCAGCGAAGACTTTAAACTGGGCATTGGTCACTTCGGTGACGTCCATCCAAAGCCCTTTTACTTGGACGGCGTGCCCGGGTTTTTCTTCATTATGTTTTTCATCCGCCTTATCGCTGCCCATGGTGAACTCTCCGGCTGGGATCCAGGCCATCTCGCAGACTTCGGACGGGTTGATGATGGCCGGCTTGTTCTTCCAGAAAGAGACGGCAAAGGGGGCGACGATGAGGATCGCGGCAATCGCAATGATGAGCCGGCGGGCTTTGGTCGCTTGGGGGGTGGGGGCAGTAGGGTCCATGAAAGTTAAGGGGAGGGCTCATGGTAGCAGGGGGGCGTGCGTGGTCGAACCTTTGTTGGGGGGCTTGGTCTATGCTATCGTCTCGCCCTTGGCCGATTTTGTCTTTTAAACCTAAGTTTCATCTATGAGTTCGACCCAAGCAGAGGCCCTCCAGATTTTTCGGGATTCCAAGGCTTTGTTGCAGGGGCACTTCCTTTTGCGATCTGGGCTGCACAGCGGGCATTTTTTCCAATGCGCTCAGGTGTGCCAATATATGGACAAGGTCACGCGTCTCATCGAGTTACTGAAGCCAAAACTGATGGCATACCCTTGTGATACTGTGCTGGCTCCAGCCATTGGCGGCTTGGTGGTCGGGCAGGAAGTTGCCCGCCAATTAGGCGTGAGGTTTGTTTTTGCGGAAAAAGACAATGACCGTCTCGTCTTGCGGCGGAATTTTACCTTCCGCCCGGGCGAACGAGTCTTGATCGCAGAGGACGTCGTGACCCGCGGGGGCCGCGTGCAGGAATGCCTTGATATCTTGAAGGCCCACGGGGCCGAGGCGGTAGCAGTGGCGACCCTGGTCGATCGATCTGGCGGGCAGGCAAAATTTACGACCCCCTTCGTTTCGCTGTTGGAACTGACCTTTCCGACCTATGCGGCCGATAGTCTGCCGCCAGAGTTGGCTAAGTTACCGGTAACCAAGCCCGGCTCCTAAGCTTCGCCTGTGAGGCTTAATTGAGAGCCTTTTGATGGTATAATCGCCATTAAGTAGGGGTTAGGTCGCCTTGTGCCTTGCGCCTTGTCGGCGGCTTCCTTACGCCAGCGTTCTCTTTTTCTATGGATCGCAAAAACTTCCTTCTCGGTATGGCGTGCATGGTCGGCGCCTTCGCTCTTTTCTTCTTTACGAAGCCAGCTCCCGCGCCAGTCGGTAAGGCCCCCGTGGCCGCGGTTAGCCCGGGTGCGCCTGCAGTGGCGGTGGCTAAGACGGTCCCAGCCCTGGCCGCTTCCGGTATCACGGGGCAGGCCGTGGAAGCCGCTACCGCCCAGCGTTTTGTCCGAGAGAATGGCGCGATCCGTGTGACTTTTACGAGCCGCGGGGGTGCGGTGGAGAAAGTAGAGTTGATTCATGAATACGCTGATGTCGAAAAACATGACCGGGTTTTCTTTAATCAGGGGAATAGTGAATCTGCTCTCACGTTGGCGGTCCAGAATCCGATCACGAAGTCGATTGATGTCCTGCACTCCGAGTTCAAGGTCCAGACGCCAGAAGTGGCGAATGCGATCACCTTGGTCGGCACTTTGGCTGACGGCTCAAAGGTCATCCGGAGCTACTCTTTTGCCGCCAAGGAAGTTGAAAACGCCGAGCCTTACTCTTTACGCTTTTCGACTAAGGTCATCCCGGCGACGGCAGGCGTTCCGGCGCCCCGAGTTTGGGTCTCGACGGGCTGTTGGCGTCCGACCGTCGGTGATTCGGCCAATCAATTCCTGTCCGTACTCGCTTCCGACGGCGATGAGCTCACTCGCGTAGGACTTGATGTCTTTACGGATTCAAACGGCCTCTTCGGCTTAGGTGCACACAAAGCTCAGGTTGAACACCCTGTCGCCTCGGCGGCCAAGCCCCTCGCTTGGGTGGCCTCCGGCAACCAGTTTTTCGCTTCGATTGTCCGGGCTGATCCAGCGGTACGCGGAGTGCGGACGGATGTCCTGGTCCGTCCCGTCGAATTTGATGGCGGCAAGCGGGGCGTACAGGCCTTTGCGTCCTGGGAGTCGCCGCTGGGGGCTGATTTATCTTCTTATGTCGAAGGGGATTTCTTCGTCGGCCCAAAGGAGTATGCCCGACTGGCGGCATTGCCTGACAGTCAGGTTTCCGTCCTGCAATTCTCCAAGCTGCTGGGGTTTATTTCTTTCGGCGCGATCTGTAAATTACTTTTAGCCTGTTTGGGTGGCGTGCATTGGTTGCTGGCTTGGAGTGGTAACTGGGCTTGGGGTTGGGCCGTCGTCGTGCTGACGATTTTGATCAAAGTGATCACCTGGCCGCTGACCGCTACGCAGCAGAAGGCGGCGAAGAAGATGCAAAAGTTTGCCAAGCCGATGCAGGATATCCGCGAGAAGCATAAGGATAATCCCGAGAAGATGCAGAAGGAGCTTATGAAGCTTTACCAAGAGAACAAAATCAACCCGTTCGCAGGTTGTCTGCCGATTCTCATCCAGATGCCGATTTTCTTCGGCCTCTATACGGCTTTCCAGACTACCGTAGAATTGCGGCTGCACTCGTTTCTTTGGGTTTCCGACCTTTCGGCGCCCGACACCTTGTTCCATATCGCTAATATCCCCGTGAACATCTTGCCGATTCTCATGGGTCTGACCATGTGGCAGTCGATGCGGATGACGCCCAATCCGTCGGCGGATAGCTCCCAGAAGACGATTTTCCTGATGATGACGCTGCTTTTCCCCGTCATCTGTTACACCATGCCGGCTGCTTTGACCCTTTATATGACGGTGCAGAACCTGTTGACGATGCTGCAGGCTTGGCTTACAAAAGATGAGGCCGTCGAAGTGATTCTCCCTCCTTCGGGCAAGAAAGCTAAAGGCTGATTTTCCACCCCCAACTCCTCATGTCTGGTCATAGTAAATGGCACACGACGAAGCGGCACAAAGCCGTGATCGACGCTAAACGCGGAAAGATCTTTTCCAATTTAGCGAAGGAGATCACCTTGGCGGCCCGGGCCGGCGGCGGAAACCCTGAGACGAATAGCCGCTTGCGCACCCAGGTTGATAAGGCCCGCGGCGCCAATATGCCCGCCGACAACATCAAGCGTGCCATCCAGAAGGGTACGGGCGAAATCCCTGGCGTCGTCTACGAAGAAATCACCTACGAGGGCTACGGTCCAGCCGGCGTCGGGCTGATTGTCGAAGTCACGACGGATAACAAGAACCGTGCGGCGGCGGAGATCCGCCAAGCTTTCGGCGATAATGGCGGTAACATGGCGCAGACGGGGGCCGTTTCGCACAGTTTCCAGCGCAAGGGACAATTTCTGATTGGGTCATCCCAGATGGGTGAAGATGCCCTCATGGAGCTTGTACTCGAAGTCGGTGCCGATGACGTGGTCAATCACGGCGATCACTTTGAAGTCCTCTGCGCGGTCGCCTCTTATGATGTCGTCGCGAAAGCCTTGCAGGGCAAATCCGTCAAGCCGGAGTCGAGCGAGATCGCTTATATCACGAGCTTACCTATGCCCGTGACGGACGCTGCGGTGGCGAAGCAAGTCTTCGAGCTTATTGATGCGTTAGAGGCCCTGGATGACGTGAAGGCCGTGCACGGTAATCACGAGATTGACGAAAAGTTGATCGGGTAAAATTTTGACGGATTTACGGGAGGGCGATTCGAATGAATTTGATACGATAACTTCGCACCTGTTGATTCATGAAGTTCCGCGGTATCTGGTGCTGGTCGGCGCTAAGCCGGAACATCAGCGATTAATGGCTAAGTTTGGTCTACCGATCATTTCATTAGATCAACTGCTTGCGTGACGACAGGAGCTCGCCGAGAAGCGGCTTCCCCAAGGTTTATTTCGTAATATCCTTCTCAGGGGCGGGACATGACTGTAAGGTAGCAGGGAAGTGGCCGTACCTTATCGTAAATCTAGCCGAGATGCTTCTGGGGTTCGCACCGCGGCTCGGGCGGTGATTTTGCATGAGGACAAAATCCTTGCCGTTCGAATCCGGACGGAGGAGGGGGAATTTCTGGTGCTTCCCGGGGGCGGCCAAAATCATGGCGAGACCCTTACCGATACCGTGCGGCGCGAGGTGCTGGAAGAATTGGGCTTAAAGGTGACCCCACTGGCCTTGCTCTACGTCCGGGAATACGTCGGCAAAAATCATGGGATGTACCGAATCCACGGGCATTTCCACCAAGTCGAGGCGGTCTTTCATTGTAAGTGCGAGGATTTTTCGCCGATCGGAGCTGGGCAGGAACGCGATCGGCGTCAGGTCGGCTTCGAATGGCTGCCCTTGGCCAATCTGGCCGATTATCCCCTATCGCCGAAGGGCTTAGGGGGCGTGATTGCTAAGGCCTTAAAGGACGGTGCCGCGACGTATCTGGGCGATATTCATTGAAGGCTTGCCAGCGGGCAGCTGCCTCACTTTGTTCACCTTCCGCCTTTTTGGGGGTATAGCTCAGTTGGTTAGAGCGCCTGATTGACATTCAGGAGGTCGATGGTTCAAGTCCATCTACTCCCACCACTTCGAAGCCCCGGCCTGAAAAACTCAGTCCGGGGCTCTTTGTTTGCGGGTTTTGATACCTTTTTACTCGCACAGCCCCGCCCCTTGTCCCTACCCCTATAGGCCTTCAATTTCCATCATGAGCAGCACCAATATCACCGACATCACCGCCCGCGAGATTCTCGATTCCCGCGGCAATCCCACCATCGAAGTCGACGTCCGTCTCGCTTGTGGCTCTCTTGGTCGCGCCGCCGTGCCGTCTGGCGCCTCGACCGGCACTTACGAGGCCCACGAACTTCGCGATAGTGACGTGAGCGCCAAGTCCTTCCCGAAGGGCATCGACCCAAAGAAGCGTTACAATGGCAAGGGCGTCCTTAAGGCCGTCGCCAATGTGAACGAAGAAATCGCCCCCATGCTCGCCGGCGTAGATGCTCAGGACCAACTTACCATCGACAAGGCCATGATCGAACTCGATGGCACTAAGAACAAGAGCAAGCTGGGCGCGAATGCCATCTTGGGTGTCTCGATGGCCGTTGCACGCGCTTCCGCTGATGCGTTAGGCCAACCTCTTTATCGATACATCGGTGGTCCGAACGCCAAGGTTCTGCCGATTCCCCTGATGAACATCATGAACGGTGGCGCCCACTCGGATGCCCCCGTCGACATCCAGGAATTCATGGTGGTGCCCTCCGGCGCCAAGTCCTTCAGCGAAGCCCTCCGCATGGGCACCGAGATCTTCCACGCTCTCAAGAAGGTGCTCAAGGCCCAGGGTCTCTCCACCTCCGTCGGCGACGAAGGCGGTTTCGCGCCCAAGGTTGCTTCGAATGAAGCCGCCCTCGAGGCCATCGCCGCGGCCGTGAAGGCCGCCGGTTATAAGCTCGGCAAGGAAGTCTTCCTGGCGCTCGACGTGGCCGCCTCCGAATTCTACGACGAAAAGACCGGCAAGTATACCTTCCATAAGTCTGATAAGTCTCAGCGCAACTCGGAGCAGATGATCAAGTTCTACCAAGACCTCCAGAAGCGTTACCCGATCGTCTCGATCGAGGATGGTTTCTCCGAAGCCGATTGGACTGGCTGGAAAAAGGCCACCGACGCCATGGGCGCCAATACTCAGCTCGTCGGCGACGACCTTTTCGTCACCAACACCGAGTTCCTCTCGCGTGGCATCAAAACCAAGACCGCTAACTCAATCCTCGTGAAAGTGAACCAAATCGGTTCGCTCACCGAGACGTTCGATGCCGTGGCGATGGCCCAGCGCGCCGGTTACTCCGCAATCATTTCGCACCGTTCGGGCGAAACCGAAGATGCGACCATCGCGGATATCGCCGTGGGTCTCAACGCCGGTCAGATTAAGACGGGTTCGCTTTGTCGTTCGGATCGTGTCGCCAAGTATAATCAACTCCTTCGCATCGAAGGCGAGTTGGGCGAGCACGCGATCTACGCCGGCAATACCTGCAGCTGGGGCGAATAAGTCCTGGATATAGGCAAAGCAAAAGGCCGCCCAGTGGGCGGCCTTTTTATTGGTTTGATCGATGAGGTCTTACTTCGACTCGAGGCCAGCCGTATTAACCGTAATTATTTTATACGTCGCGCCAGGTTTGGCGCCCTTGTCGACGAAGCGCATTTGCGCCAAGGGCTGATTGGGAGTGTCGCCGTAACTCATGCCCTGAAAGAGGGGTCGGCCAAAGGGGTTGACCAACTTTTCAGGGACCCGGCCGAGGACTTGTCCGTCTTTCAGGATGATGAACTGGCGAATGCCGCTTTCGAAATCAGCATAAGTATCCCAAGAGATTTCAACGCCGTCGCTGGTGGGCTTGACGGCGACGTTGAAGGGCGCGGGCGGCGGGGTGGTGTCAGAGGTCGAGCCCGTCTTGACGTATTCCGTCCAGGCCTTGGCGAAGGTCGCATTGGGTAGCCAGTTGGATTCGGTCTTGTCGCCCGAATATTCGCTTGAAGGTTTCGCTTCGCTGCCGAGCAGAGGGGACAGCCAGCCTTTTGATTGGTCGATTTTACGTAGCACATTACCGGTGGCGGGCAGGCGCAGTTCGAGGCAAGCGTCGAAGAAAGCGATGGAGGCGTAGCGCTGGTCGCCAGTCTGGTGCGAGGTGAGCGGATCCGGGGCGAAGCCGATCGGGGCGCCCTTGGCGCGGTAGGCCTTGAACATCGCGAGGTTGCCGGTCCAGGCGGTGTTGAAGCGCTTGTCGCCATTCTCTTTCATGCCCGGATTGGACATCATGGGAATTTCGTAGGCTTCGGGCGGCAGAACGACTTCGGGGATCTGGCGATCGAGTTTGGGGTCCTCGGGCTTCTGCCAGTAGGAGTAGGCCGTGCCGGAGCGGAACCAGATGGCCACGATGCGCTCGGGGTATTTGGCCTGCATGATGCTCGACCAGAAGCCGCCGCCGCTGTGGCCCCAAAGGCACCAAGGGGCGGTCGCGATCTCGGGGTGGCTGGTCTGCTTGGCGAGGTCGGCAAGGGCCTGCAGGTAGGTCTGGTCGGAGCCGTTGCGGGGGTCGCACCACATGCGGCAGTTGGCCTTGTCGGGCTCATGCAGGACGGGTCCGACGAGGGCACAATCCCACTTGCGCGCCAGCGCTTGCCAGTGGAGGTCGTCAGCGACGGTGACGGCGCTTTTATTTGAGCCTGCGCCGCAGCCGTGCTGGTGGACAATGATACCGCGGACGGTCTTCACGCCCTCGGGGAGCCAAAGATTATAAGTCGAGGCGAAGATCAGTTCGCCGGGCTTGTCCGACGCCGGGTAGCTGACCGAATATTTGGTGCCATCGGCCAGGGCGGCCAAAGGCAGGAGGAGCAGGGCGAGGAGGGGTCGCATGGAGATATCTTATGGACAGCCAGAATCCGTTTTGGTTCAAGCCAGCGTTGGCTCATTGCCGACACGATAGCGGATTGCGCGGGTTAGTACGTTCGGCCAATTTCTCCGCATGGGCATACGTGAAGACTTCCTCGCCAAGCTCGCCGCATTGAAGGAATCGGCGAGGGCGCGGAACGCCGCGCTACTCGCCGGACGTCCGGCCAAGGCGCTATCGGCCGAGGAACTCGGCAAGGGTCATCCCAAAGTTTCTTCGATCATCGGATTTCAGGCGACCGTCTACGAGACCCGCATGGGTGGCTGTTTCGGCTGGTTCTGGCTGACCTTCACCTCTGTCCATTGCGTCGCCATGTTCTACGGGCTTTCCCGCGGCTCTGTGAAGGTGAGTGGTGCTCTTGTTGCGGAGGCCGCCTGGTGGCACTATCTTGGCCTGGCGTTGTTCTACGTCCCCTTCTTCCTCGTGGGCTTCGCTTTCACCGTCGCCCGCTATCGCGTCGAGCTGACGGATGCCATGATCGTCGTGCGCTGGCGAATCCTGCCCTATGTCGGTTGGACTTGGCGCCTGCCGGTTGGCGACGAAGTCAAGGTGTCGCTGGCCTATCGAGGTTCGAGCGAGAACGATAAGCCCTCAGCGGCAATCGTGGTGGCCTCTCAGGGCAAGGATATCGACTTCGGAGCCTTCCTGGCCGATGACGTGAAGGAGTTTCTCGCCGGCGCCATCCGCTACTACTACGGCGTCGACGAAGGTGCCTCGACGCCGTTCATCCCTAACGACTGATGTTCAGCGCGTCGTCGGATCAATCACGCGGAATTTGACGACAGTGTTGCTGGCCGGCTCATAAAGCACGCCGATACGTCCGTCTTTGAGGAGGGCCATGCTGCTGTAAGCGAAGGGGCCGGGGAAGGTCAGGCGCGAGCTCGCCCAAGTGCGGCCGTCGTCGTGCGTGAGGCGTAGTGTACCGTTCGCGCGCTTGGGTCCCGCCGCATTAAGGAAGGCGATCGTACGATCATCCAAGCGAAGCAGGCTGCCTTGGCAGATCGGGTCAGGTAGCTTGGCGTCTTCGGCGGCTTGGCTCCAGGTCTCGCCGGCGTCTTGGGACCAGGAGGTCTTGCGCAGGCCCGCACCTTTTCGCCAACTGCGCGAATTCAGGTAAAGGCCGCCGCCGACTGACTCGGCCACTTGGACTTCGTTCAGCTGGATCGTTTCGGTCTGCGGCACTTTCTCGCCGCGCTTCCAGGTAGAGCCGGCGTCGTCACTATAGGCGACCCAGTTGAAGAAGTTCTTCTTCGCGTCTTGGGAATTGAAAGGAATAATTAGTCGGCCTGCTTTGGGGCCAGTCTTGAGCTGGATGCCGATGCCGGGGCCGGAAGCGGTGGTGATGGCTTCGGCGGGCTTCAGCGTCGCGGAGACATCGGTCGGTTTGTTCCACGTCACGCCATCATCGTCGGAGGTGATGAAGCATGAGCGATTGCCCTTGGGGTCGGCGGGGCCTACCGGCAGTCCACCAAACTCTTTTCCGCCGGCCGGGAAGGTTTGATAGAAGAGGAAGATGCGGCCCGATTTCGTTTCCTGGATGAGGCATGGGTTGTTGCAGCTATCATCCCCTTGTTCGTAGGCGATACGTGGCTTAGACCAAGTCGCACCTTCGTCCTTGGAGAAGGAAATCACCAGGTCGTTGCCGGCCTGGTCAGTGGGTTTGTCGCGTCCTTCGGCGACGGCGAGTAGCGTACCTTTCTGCGTACGCAGTAACGAAGGAATCCGCACCGAAGGGTGCGACAGGTTCTGCTTGGCTTCGAAGACGACAATGTCCGTTCCATCCGCCGCCAATGATCTGAGGCAGAGTAGGCTGAGGAGGATAGCGATTCGCATCTTAGAAATTCCAGCTGAAGAAACCGATGGCTTCGAGTTCGCCGATCATCTTCTTGGTCTCGGCGGCGTCGGGATTGCCATTCGGCAAGCGGGCGGGGCCGAGCGGCACGCCGAGGTGGCCCATCAGGGCTTTAGCGGCACCCATGTAGCCACGTTTGGCTAAGATATCTACGACGGGTTGCACTTTAGCCTGTTCGGCTTGAGCGGCCGTAAGGTCGCCTTTCGCCAAGGCGGCGATGACGCGCTGTAAGGGGCCGGGGTTGAAGTTATAGGTGCTACCCACGCCGGCGGTCGCGCCAGCTTGCATCGCTGCCAGGAACATTTCGTCGACGCCAAAAGGCATGTCGAAGCGGCCACCTGCGAGCGCCCGCGCCTTGCGGTAAGCGGCTAGGTCAGGGTTAGAGTATTTGATGCCAGCGAGATTCGGGATACGGTCTGCAGCCTGCTCGAGGAACTGGTCCGCGGGGAATCCGGTAATACCGGTCATACCCGGGATGTCGTAATAATAAAAAGGCGTGTTTGGCGCCGCCCGCGCGACCATCTCGCAGCAACCGATGAGGTCATTAATCGTGCGTGGCTTGAAATAGGAGGGCGCGATCATCGAGACGGCCTTGGCTTGGTTGCGTTCGGCCCGGGCGGCGAGCGCCGCCGCGTCGGTCAGGCAATTGGCGCCCACGTGGACGATGACGTCGATGCCGACATCGGGACCGACTTTTGCCCATCGGTCGCTGAGGTCGAGGCGTTCTGCGACCGTGAGGGAACTGCTTTCGCCGGTCGTGCCTCCGATGAAGACCGAGGTGATACCATGCGAGCGCAGGAACTTAGCCTGCGGCTCGACGGCCGCAAGGTTGAGTCCACCTTCCGCGTCGAAGGGAGTATGCGTGGCGGTACAGAGACCGGTGAATTTGAAGGAGGACATAATTAAGAAGTTTTAGATACCGATGGTTGTAAGCGAATGGAAAGGGCGATGCCTACGGAAAGCAAAGCGATACCCGCGAAGACCCCGAAAATGCCGTTGAGCGGGACGGCTTGATCGCGCAGCGCCCCGAAGATCCAATCCGCGAAACCACCACAACTGATGCTGACGAAATTCATCAGGCCATAGCCAGCGGCGCGGTTTTCTGGGCCCACGAGCTGACAAAGGATGGGCATACTATTGCAGTCAAAGAAACCCCAACCGAAGCCGAAGACGACCAGGAAGGATAGCGCAACGATGAGCGTCGAGGCGTTGCCGACGCCGAAGAGGGCAGGCAGAAGCAGCAGCACGCCGATCGCGCTGACATAGATGCGCCCGCGCGGATTCTGCCTCGTCCAGCGGTCGGCAATCCAGCCACCGATGAGCACGCCGGCAATCGCCGCTACTTGCCAGTAGAGTACCGCCGAGACTCCCGCCTTGCCTTGGCCCAGGTTGAAGCGCTCGCGCAGGATATCAGGCATCCAATCTCGCACGATCCATGCCGCCATGGCTGGCAGCGTGAAGTAGAGGACGAGCTTCAGGAATTCGCGGTTGCGAGCCAGGGAGGCCATGGCTTGCCCGGGGTTGATTCCGGGCACGGCCTCCGGCGCGGCCGGCTTATTCTTAAGAAAGATAAATAGGGGTAACGCGTAGAGGATGCCGAGGAGACCGCACCAACCGAAGGCGCCGCGCCAGCCGAAGTCTGGACTATCGGCCGCATAGCCCGCGAAGCCTCCGATGATTACGCCGAGATAGATACCCATCTGGTGCAGCCCGATGGCGCGCGAGCGGGTGGCGCCGACGTGGTAATCGGCGATGAGCGCGAGCGCGGCAGGGATGTAAAAGGCTTCGCTGATACCCATCACGGCGCGTGTCGCCAATAGTTGATCGTAGCTGTGGACGTGGCCTGTCGCCCAGGTCACGACGGACCAGGTAAAAAGACTGAAGCAAATCACGTGGCGTCGGCTTATTCGGTCGGCCAGGAAACCGCCGATTGGGCTGAAGATCGCGTAGACCCATTTGAATGAACCGAGAATGAAGCCCCAGTTCGCCGCCGTGGCGATGTCGGGCAAATCCTTCATCATTGAAGGTTTCATCGTCGCGAGCATCTGCCGATCTAAGTAGTTAAGAAGCGCTACGGGGATGAGCAGGGCGACGACGAGCCAAGCGGTGCGGCTGACGGAGGATGTTGGGTTCATCGGTATTCGAGAGGGATCGTCCAGCTGCTGATCTTGGCGGTCCGGAAGCCAGGTTTATTTTCACCACCGACGGTCACGAGGTCATTGCCGAGTCGTAGCAACGGCGCGGTGACCACGGGATGGGGCCATTGCCCGACGACTTTGATTTGCAATCCGGTCACGGCAATGATGTCGCGGGAAAGCCCCGGGTGGTCTTGGACTGGCTTAGGATAATGCTGGCCATCGTCGCCGCCGACGAAGAAAAGCGTAGGGCCGACGGCGACGCCTGGCCCGGCGGCCGCGACGATAGGACGAGTGAGCTGAGCGTCTTTGGGTGCGGTCCGGAAGTCATTCGAGAAGATCTTGCTTTGGTAGATGCGCGTGGATTTGCCATCAGTTCCGGTGAGTAAGCAGCCGCTACCGTAAAAGAGAAAATCTCCCGTCGACCCGCAGAGAGGGAGGATGCCATGCGGGGCAGTGGCTTCGAAGGTGCGCCAAGCGGAGTCGGGTTTGCTGAGATCAAAATCACTCCACTCCAGTTCGGACTTAAGCGCGTCAGGCTCGGATGAGCCACCAAATAGAGTGAGCCGACCTCGATGGATCGTATGGCCGGCGTAAGCACGTGGCGTGGGCAAAGGGGCAAGCGGTTTGAACTGTCCCTTGGCGTTGATCTGCCAAGTGTTTTTGAGATGGGTGGTGGCATTACAACCGCCCGCGAGGATCATCGACTTGCGGTCGGCTGACGGGCAGAACGCAGCGTAAGCGACTGGCTCGGGCATCTCGCCGATTTTGTGCCAATGCCAGGAACCAGTTGCTCGGCTCAGCAGCAAGATATCGCCGTAGAATTTCTTGATGCCGCCATCCCAAGGTTTTTTATCTGGGAAATTCGAACCGCCGATGGCGAGAATCGCCTCGTGTCCGGCGTCATCCATAATCGTCACGGCTGCCATGCCGCCCCGGCCGAGACTGTCGGGTAAATCCGGTAAGGCTTCGGCGGCGAAAGAAGCGGAGCCGCTGCAGATTATCAGGATGAGTAAGATGAACGGCATGGACGACCGCAGGGAATGTGATTAATGCCCGAAATTGACTTACCTCACCAGCCTCAATATTTAATCGTTACGTAGCAACCAGCCTTCGGCCGAGCGAACGAAAGGGCGGATTTCGCCGTTCACGATTGCAAACCCATTGCTCCACTTGGTGCACCCGGTTGAGAGGACGGCGGACGAACCTTCTTCTTCGGATGGCTTCCAGGTATCCGTCGTGCGGTTGTACGAAAGAATCTGCTTGGAGTAGCCTGGATGTTTAAGGGCTTCTACTTTGCCTGCTAATTTGCCGTCATCTCCGCCCAGAATCAGGATCTCATCATCCATGACCGGGCAGGGCGAAGGAGCGGCGGCCAGCGCATGAGGGAGAGAGGCCAGTCGGCGCCATTCTTTACCGAGCGTGAAGGCGTGACAATCGGTCAGGTATTCGCGCTCGACGTTTTTTACGCCGGGAGTGAGCGCCACGCCGCCGAACATATAAAAAGTATCTTTGGTGCCGGCGGATTGCGCGAGCATCCGGCCGGAACCCGCCCAGAGGGGGAGCTCTTTCCAGCCGCCGTTCAGATTTGCCAAATCAATCGCATAGGCGGCGGAAGATGCCGAAGTGGCCTCGGGGCGTTCGGTGCCTCCGGCGACAATGACTTTGCTACCCACGAGCGCCCCGGTGGCGTAAGCTAATGGACGGGGGAGGAAAGGGAAGGGGCGCACCTTGAGTTCGCCTTCTTCGATGGCGAGCGTGTAGCAATCCGCATAGTGCCGGTGAGCGTCGGCGCCACCAATCGTCAGGAGGCCTTGGCGAATGGTAATGCCGACACCGTAGGCGATGGGCCGAGGAAGTTTACCGGCGATGGCCCATTTCTTGGAGCGCGTGCTGGCCAGGGTGTAAACCTGATCGTGCCAGGCTTTGACGCCGCCCTCCCAGGCTGGCTTATCCGGGTAATTCGAGCCACCTGCACAGAGCAGTAGATCGGATGAGGTGCCAACGAAGGC
>CAINMU010000114.1 GCA_903850885.1 uncultured Opitutia bacterium
AGCAGCTGATCGCCTGGCTAATACGGCCACCCTGACCGGCTCGGGCTCGGCCACCATCAATCTGGGTGGCTACACCGACACGATCGCGACCTATAATCAGTCGGGCACCGCGACGCTGACCAACGGCACGCTCACCGCCGCCAACTATAACCTCACGGGCGGCACGATCAGCGGCAACTTGGGCGACGGCACCCTGACCGCCGCCAGCGGCACCACGAGCCTCTCGGGCAGCATCGGAGCCACCACGGTGACTGTTTCCGGCGGTACCCTCAGCACCTCCGCCGCGAATCGACTGGCGGATACCGCGACCATCAATCTCTCCTCCGGCACCTTGACGCTGGGCGGCAACGATACCGTCGGAGCGTTATCCCTTTCCGGCGGCACGCTCAGCGGAACCT
This sequence comes from uncultured Opitutia bacterium, assembly GCA_903850885.1. GTDB lineage: Bacteria > Verrucomicrobiota > Verrucomicrobiia > Opitutales > UBA953 > UBA953. The sequence goes on from CAINMU010000114.1 coordinate 399, forward strand.
CCTTTGTGCTCACTGCCGCCACCTACGCCCTCACTGGCGGCACCGTCAACGCCCAGCTCGGCGCCGGGGCCATCACCGTTACCACGGGCACGACCACCCTCGGCTCGGCCGGACGACTCAACTCTACCGCCACCCTCGCGATTAACAGCGGCACCCTTTCGCTCGGCGGCAACGAAACCGTCAGCACACTGACCTTGGCGGGCGGCACACTCAGCGGCACTGGTACGCTCACTGCGACGACCTACGACCTCAATAGCGGCACCCTGACTGCGAACACCGGAGCTGGCACGCTGAATTTTAACGGCACCCTGACACTTTCAGGCACTTCCGCTGCCGCCGTGGTCAACTTCACCGCCGGCACCGCCACGCTCGGCTCCGCGAACCGCTTCACCGGCACGCCGGCTGTCACGCTCTCGGCCGGTACGACCCTGAACCTCGGTGGCAACCAAACCATCGGTTCGTTGACGGGTACGGGCTCGCTGGCCAACGCCGTCGCGAGTTCGATTCTAACCACGGGCGGAGCTAATACCTCGACCGACTTCGGCGGCATCCTCAGCGGCGTCGGCGGCCTGACCAAGACCGGCAGCGGTAATCAGACCCTTTCCCAAGCCAATACCTTTAGCGGAGCGACTCTGATCTCTGGCGGTACCCTGACGGCAAGCATCACCGGTGCCCTGGGCAGCACGAGCGGCATCACGGTCAACGGCGCAATTCTTAGTGCGCTTGATTACAATACTTCCGCCACCCTTACGCTCGACACTACGGGAACGGCGACGATCAGCGGAACCGGTCTCACGATTGCGGGTGCGGTCACGAACGCCAATACCACCGCCAGTGCCCTGAACTTCACCAACGGCTCGGGCACGATCACCCTCGACTCGCTCGCAGGAGCTGGCTCGACCCGCTTCGGCAGCAACGCGACCATTACCGGCGGCATCAGCGCTGGCACCGTCAACGTCGTCGGCCTCCTCACGGGTACCTTGAGCGGCGGCACCGTCACCGCGAACACCCTCAGTTCTTCCAGCATCACCGGCGGTACGAATACCATCACCGATACCGCGGCGATCACCACGTTCAACTCCTCCAGCGGTTCGACGACCGTTAACGGCGTGGCGACCATCACCACCCTGACCACCGGCACGCTCAACCTGAACGGTGCGACGTCTTCGATCGCGACCCTCAACGGCGGCACCATCACCCTTGGAGCCACCGCCCTCACCGTCTCGGCCGGCACTAGTGCTGGTAGCATCAGCGGAAGCACCGGCAGCCTAATCTTCACTGGAGGCACCGTCACTCTTTCAGGTTCCAACACCTATGGCGGCGGCACAACGGTCAATACCGGCACACTTGTGGTCGGCGCGACCACCGCCCTGCCGACCAGCGGCGCCATCGCTATCAACGCCGCCAGCTCACTCAGCCTCAATATCGCCGGGACGTTCGGCGGTGCCGGCCAGACCCTTACGCTCAATGCCAATCAGGCCAACAGCCCGATCCTCAGTTCGCTGAGTAACGCAGCGGTCACGCTCCTAAGCAACGTCGTGCTCGCCGACGGCACCACGAACCGCATCGAGCCGACCAGCTCGGCCGCGGTGCTCACCCTCTCCGGTAACCTGACCGGAGCTGGCAATCTCCTCAAAGCCGCCTCAGGTAATCTGACCCTCTCGGGCACGGCCAACACAAACACTGGTACGACCCAAATCGGCAACGGCACCATCACCGTCAATGCCGGCTCTGCCCTGGGCACCGGTAACCTGAACTTATCTTCGACGGGCACCAACGCGACGACGGTCATCCTGAATAACGCTACCCAGTCCATCGGCACGCTGACCAGCTCCTGGGTCGCCATCACCGGAACCATTGCCCAAACCCTCACACTCAACAGCACGACTCTGACCATCAACCAGAGCACGGATAGCACCTTCGGCGTCGGCGCCGTCTCGACTCTCACCAGCGTGATTACCGGTACCGGTTCGATCATCAAGGCCGGCGTGGGCACCCTCACCCTCACCAGTGCCAATACCTACACGGGCACCACGACCGTCAACGCGGGGTCGCTTGTCACCAGTGGAGCGGGGGTGATTTCTGGAGACGTCACGGTTGGTGCCTCCGGCACGCTGACCCTCGGTACCGTCCAGACCATCACCAGCCTGGCCGCGAACGGCACGGTCAACGTGAACGTCGCCGAGACCCTCGGCAGCCTGTCCGGCAGCGGCGCCGTCAATGCCAACGCCGCGATCACGGTCACCAACACCAGCCCAGCCGTCAGCAGCTTCACGGGAACATTCACCGGCAGCAGCGCCTTGAACAAGAGCGGCACTGGCACCCTTTCCTTCGGCGGAAATAACAGCGCATCCTACTCCGGTGCTGTCAACGTGTCGGGCGGCGTCGTGAAGGCCGCCGCCACCGGCGCGCTCGGTTCGGGTACCGTCACCCTCTCCGCCGGTTCAGTTCTCGGCGGTAGCGGAGCCACCACCACCAACAGTATCGTCATCGGTACGGCGGGGACCATCGATACATCAAGCTACGCAGTTGAAGCCAATCTTTTAACTTGGAATTTGGGTACAGTCACCAACCCTAACCCCACCCCACTCGCAAACACAAACGTTGCGGCTGCCAGCATTACCACCACTGGATTGACGCGCTCAGGGTTTACGGTCGGAACACAGACGGACGGCTGGGGGGGAAGCGGTTTCAACTACGCCGATGCAGCGGCCGCAATAACCGCCTCGGCTTTCGTAACGGTTAATATCACCACGACGTCCTTACTGAACATCAAAAGCGTTCTTGCTTCAACCTACTATCGCTCAGCCGCTGGGGCCAGGAACACCTTATGGCAGTATAAAATTGGTTCAGGAAACTATGTCGATATAACTACAGTGGCTCTTGGAACCGCCGCCTCTATTCAAACCATTAGTCAGGGTAGTATTAATCTAAGCGGGATATCGGCCCTGCAAGGCATTGCAGCCAACTCAACAGTTACTTTCCGTTTGGTGAGCTACGGCGCTACCGCCTCAGGAGGCAACTGGTATCTCAAGGACACTGCTGGAACCACCGCAGACTTTGGCTTCTCGGGTGAAATCGGTACTGGTACGGCCGGTGTAGCCGCCACCGGCACTGGTACGCTCGGCATGGCTGACGTAGGCACGACGACCTTCAGTACCGGCACGATTACGGTGAATAACACGGCGACGTTGGATGCGACGCTGGCTGACTCGATCGCGATCTTCCAAGGCGTGATCACGGGCGCAGGCGCGATCACGAAGACGGGCGCGGGGGTTGTGAAGCTCTCGGGCGTCAATGACTTCTCGGGCGGCCTGACAATTTCCGCCGGCACCCTGCAGGCCGGCAACGCCGCCGCCCTGGGAACCGGGACGCTGACAATCAACGGCGGCGTGCTTTCTTCGGACAGCGCCACCGCCCGCACGCTCACCAATAACATCACCGTCGGCGGCGACGCCAACCTCGGTAATGGCACTAACACCGGTGCCCTCACCCTTTCCGGTACCGTCGCCCTCGGCTCCGCCGTCACCCGCACGCTGACCATCGACTCCGCCGTCACCCTCTCCGGCGTCATCAGCGGCACCACCGGTGCCCTCACCAAGGCCGGCGCCGGCACCCTGAAGCTTTCTGGTGCCAACACCTTCACGGGTGCCTTCACGCTTTCCGCCGGCACCGTCCAGGCCGGCAACGCCGCCGCCCTGGGCGCTGGCGCGTTTAACCTGAACGGCGGCGTCTTCTCTTCGGACAGCGCCACCGCGCGCACGCTCACCAATAACATCACCGTCGGCGGCGACGCCACCCTCGGCAACGGCACCAACACCGGCGCCCTCACCCTTTCCGGTACCGTCGCCCTCGGCACGTCCGTCACCCGCACGCTGACCATCGACTCCGCCGTCACGCTCTCCGGCGTCATCAGCGGCACCACCGGTGCCCTCACCAAGGCCGGCACCGGCACCCTGACGCTGTCCGGAACTAATACCTACACCGGTGCCACCACCGTCACCGCCGGCACACTCCAAATCGGCAGCGGTACGACGGGCACCCTGGGTTCGGGCGCGGTCACGAATAATGCGACGCTCAAGTTCGCCCGTACCAATAACAGTACGGTCTCGAACGACATCAGCGGCACCGGTTCGCTCGTCCAGGACGGTGTCGGTGGCACGACCATTCTGACGGGTACGAATTCATACGATACGACGACCATCACCAACGGCACGCTCCAGGTCGGCGCAGGCAGCACGACGGGGACGCTGGGTTCGGGCGCGGTGACGAATAATGCGACCCTGACTATCAATCGGAGCGATGCCTATAGCGTAGCCAACGCCATCACCGGTACCGGTGGTCTGATTATAAATGGCAATGGCACGATAACGCTTTCGGGAGCCAATAATTATACCGGCGCCATGACGCTCAACGGCGGTAAGATCTCGGTCAATTCTCTCGGCACCGGCGCGGGTACAAGTGCCCTGGGCGCCTCGACGCTTACCGATGTCACGAAACTGGTCATTAATGGCGGGTCGATCACTTACACTGGCGCTGGTAGTACCTCCAACCGTAGCCTCACCGTCGGCGATGGTACCTTCTCGCTCATCAGCAGCGGCAGCGGGGCGTTCATCCTCAGTAGCACCGCGAATATCGACTTCGCGGACACGATCGGAGCTGACCGCATCCTGAACCTCAGCGGTGCCAATATTAACGATAATACCTTCGCCGCCGCTAGCTTCGATGCCAACGACGCCGGAACTTCCCGCGTGTTCAGTCAGATCGTCAAGGATGGTGTCGGTACTTGGATTCTTTCCGGTCCTAAAAACCGTTTCCGTGGCGACGTCCGCGTCGGCGGCGGCACCTTAGGCTTCACTTCCGACAGTCTGCCCAGCGGTCAGAGTATCAGTATGGCCGACGGTGCAGTCTTGCGCTGGGAAGCGGGTAATACCGATGACATCTCGGGTAAGCTCAATCCGGACGCGAACTCCAACGTCGTACTCAAGGTCAATGGCGGGTCGGTCACGTTCGCCATGGACATGATCTTCGTGGGCACGGGTGCCACGGCAAATGCTGCTACCGCCCGCGTTACCAAATCGGGTGCAAGCGACCTGACCCTCTCAAGTGCCCAGAGTTTTACGGGCGGCTTCACGGTCAGCGCCGGAAAGCTCATCGCCACCGCCAACGGTTCCCTGGGTACGGGTAAGACCATCGTCAACGGCACCGGCACCTTGACCGCCAACGGCAATAATTCGAATACTGATGTCGATGTAGACACCGGCGGTAGCCTCACGGGCACTGGCACGCTAAAGGCCGTCAATATCTTCACGGGTGGGACGCTCGCCCCGGGCGCTTCGCCAGGCACCTTGATCACCGACAGCTTAGTCCTCGGCGCCAATTCAAACTTCCAATGGCAAGTCTATAACGCTGCGGGTGTCGCTGGGACCGGTTGGGATAAGATCATGGTCACCAACAATCTCAACCTCAGCGCAGTCAGTTCGGCCGCAACGCGGATCGCTATCAACGTGATGTCCTTGCATGCCTTCTCCGACACGGTCACCGGCAACGCCATCAACTGGAGCAAGGATGATATCCACACCTTCCTCTTCGGAAATGTCGGTAGCATTACTTATAATTCCGGCTACAGCAGCCAGATCGCTGATTACTTCAGCTTCGACACTTCGGCCTTCACGACCACGGATAGCACCGGGATTGCTAGCAGCCTCTGGTCGATGTCTTATGATTCTGGCACTGGCAATATGACGCTCACGGCAGTACCTGAGCCTTCGACTTATGGTTTCGCGATCGGGGCGTTGGCCTTGGCCCTCGCTGCCATCCGCCGCCGCCGCCAACTTGAAGTAAAGAAGAAGGCCACCAGCCTCTGAACTCCCCAAGCGGGTAATTCGACTTGAAGTTGCGGCCGTCGACCGCAACTTGCCGCTATGACCACCGCTCCATGGTTCAAGCCCGCCCTCCTGCGTACCCTGAGGGCCGGCTATACCCAGAGCGACTTCCTGGCCGACCTCTCCGCTGGCTTACTGGTCGGGGTCGTCGCCCTGCCGCTTTCCATGGGGCTGGCTATCGCCTCGGGCGTTAAACCGGAACAAGGACTCTATACGGCCATCATCGGCGGATTGATCGTCGCCCTGCTGGGTGGCTCACGCGTTCAAGTCGCCGGCCCGGCCGGTGCTTTTGTCGGCATCTGCGCCGCCGGAGTCCTCACGCACGGTTACATCGGTCTGGCCCTCGCGACCCTGATGGCTGGTTTCATCCTCCTGGGCTTTGGCTTCCTGCGCCTCGGAAAATATATCGGCTATATTCCCTACCCGGTCGTCATCGGCTTCACGACCGGCATCGCCCTGATCATCGCAAGCACCCAACTCGGGCCCGCCCTCGGCATCGCCGATCCCGCCAAAGTCATCCCCAGCTTCATCGGCCGCCTGCAGCACCTCTGCACCAGATTTGATCAAATCATGTCAGGCTGCTTGGTCGTCGCTGTCGCCACGTTGGCTATCATCGTCCTCTGCCGTAAAATTTCGTTAAAGATTCCGGGCGCCCTACTCGCCGTCATCGCCGGCACCCTCGTGGTATCCTCATTGGGCTTGAGCGAACAATCGATCCCGACCATCGGCTCCAAATTTAAAGAAATCAGTGCCAGCTTCCAGCTGACGAATTGGACCGCTACCCTGCCCGACTCAGCCGCCTGGCTCGCCAAGGCTTCCGATGTTTTAGGACTCGCCTTTGGCATCGCGCTTCTGGTCGGGGTCGAATCCCTGCTCTGCGCCGTGGTTGCCGACGGGATGTCCGGCGATCGACATGACTCTGATACCGAACTGACCGCCCAAGGTTTCGCGAATATCGCTTCGGCCTGCTTCATGGGGCTACCAGTCACCGGAGTCATCGCCCGCACGAGTACCAATGCCCGAGCCGGGGCGAAATCACCGATCTCGAGTATCATCCATTGCCTGACCGTTCTGGCGATCCTGCTCATCCTCGCTCCGCTGGTAAAACATATCCCGCTGGCCTCGCTGGCCGGCGTCCTGCTCTCCGTCTGCTGGTATATGGCCGAACTCCCGCTCTGGCCGCGTTTATTCAAGTCCGGCGGCTCCGACCTCGCGCTCCTCGTCATCGCCTGCCTGATCACAGTCTTCGTCGACTTGATCTGGGCCGTCGGCCTCGGTGTCCTCGCCGGCTTTATCTTCCTGCTTATCCGCAAGTCTTCTCATCCCGAAAAGGAAGAGCCCGAGACCATCGAGATCCAAGAAGGCGACGCCGAGGTCCGCCTCGCCCTCTCCGGCCACCTGCACTTCGGCCGGGCGGCCGAACCGCGCGCGGTCGAAGCCCGACTGAAAAGCGGAACCCTGCATTTGACTTTGGATTTCAGCCACGCCCTTTTCGTCGATTGCTCCTATGCGCAAGCCCTCCGCGAACTCGCGCTCCACGCCCGTAAGCAGGGCGTAACCGTCCGCGCCGTCGGTCTGAACGGCCGCTCCGCCGCCGACTTCGACCGCTTCGGTCTGCGCGAAGTCATCGCCCTCTGAACGCCGCTCTGAGATTGCCCCGCAAGGGTACCGCACCTAGGTTGCCGGCGTGAGCACGCCCTCCCTCGAAGTCCTCAAGTCCACCGCACTCGCCACGGCTGTTGCTGCCGGTGACCTGCTCTCCCAGGGCGCCCAGATGAAGGTCAACGCCTCCACGGACGATGACGTGAAGATGCAGGTCGACGTCGACTCCGAGCACCTCGTCCGCGATAGGCTGAAGGCAACGGGCCTCCCGGTCATCGGCGAAGAACTCGGGGGCGACGCCTCCCTCTACGACGGCGACAGCCTGTACTGGGTCGTCGACCCGCTCGACGGCACCTACAATTACCTCCGGCGGCAACCTTCCACCTGCGTCTCGCTCGGCCTCATGCGCGGCAAGGAGCCGGTGCTCGGCGTGATTCATGATTTCACCGCGAAGAAGACCATCCTCGGTGTCGTCGGCGAAGGCACCTTCATCAATGGCGGGCGCATCACGCCTGGTTGGGTCAGCGACATCAAGGACGCGTGCATCATGACGGGCTTTCCCGCCGCGGCCGATAAGTCCGGACCGGCGATGCAACGCTTCATCGAACAGGTGGGTCGCTATAAAAAAATCCGCATGATCGGCTCCGCCGCACTGGCCCTCGCTTATGTCGGCGAAGGACTCGCCGATACTTATTATGAATCAGGCACGAACCTCTGGGATGTGGCTGCCGGTCTGGCGATTATCAAGGCTTCCGGAGGGCATTTCCGAATGGTCCCGACCGGTAAACGCCCGCTGAACTACGACCTTTGGGCCTCCTCGCACGCCGAGTGGACCCGGTAAGCGGAGCCTTAATTATCGACAAAAAACCCTAAAAGCCTAGGGTTTCTTCCGTGGCCACCCTCTCCCTCGTCAATCCGCTTCAGTCCCTCACGTTCGAAGGAACGATGATCCGCTATGCCGAAACGATTCTGGGCCAGAAATATGGCGAAATTGGCTTCTGGCTCTCCCTCGCGATGGTCGTGATCTACCTGCCTATCCTGGGCCGCCTCGCGGCCCATCACTTTTTCGGCAAAGACGGCACCGCGGTCGGCATCGGTCTCACGGGGATTATTTCGGTAGCCCTGACTTTTATCGTGATCGCGATGGCGGACACGAGCTTGTCGAGCTTTGTCCCTAAGGCCGTCCAGACGCTGGTCATCTCCCTTTGCGCGGGCACCGCCGTCCTGCTCGTGACGAGCGCCGCCGCCCAGATGTTGAGCATGGGCTTCGGCCCCTCGCTCGGGCTGCAACTTATCTTTTGGAATATCGTGATGCTGGCCCAACTCGCCACGAAGTTCCTGACGGATTTCTGGAAGCACGTCTGATCCCACCCACCCCATGCCCGTAAGCCAGTGATGGCCGGACAAGCTTAACCATGGGCTCGTTGGTAATGCGGCGTTCTTAACTTAACCGGTGGCTTGGAGGCCGGCGGCGATGGCATTCAGCGAAAGCAACATCTGCGGCAAAAGCGCATCGGCTTCCTTGCGGTCGCCGTCCGCCACTTTTTTCCGCCAATCCTTCAAGATGGCGACTTGTTGCTCGTGCAAGAGGTCGATGGCTGACTCGCGAAGCGCAATCACTTTCCGCAGACGCGGACGCCCTTCCGAGAGTTTGGACGCCGAGAGCTCATCCAACATCTTACGGGTCAATAAGTGTTCGGCCAGGATTCGCGTAAGGAAGAGGTTACGTAACTTACGATCGGTGACCATGCTGCCATATAACTTCATCATGCCGCGATTAGACGCCAAGACGCTCGTGGAAGCGTTCTTAAGCATATAACGCAGGGGCGCCCAATCTTTGTATTGTTTGCGGATAATTTCGAAGCCTTTGGGATCTTCGTCTTTCAGTCGGGCCAAGGCCGAGCCGACGCCATACCAGCCCGAAAGGTAGAAACGCGCCTGGCTCCAGGCAAAGACCCAAGGGATGGCACGCAGATCCTCCAAGGATGCCGCTCCGGTCCGGCGCGAAGGGCGTGAACCGATTCGGCTGGCTTCGATGATATCGATGGGTGTCGCTTGACGGAAGAATTCAATGAAACGCGGCGTACGAATGAGTGACTGATAAGCCTCGCGCGAAAACTCAGCCAAGCGATCCATGACCTTGGAGGGGGCAGTCTCGCTGCGGACCGCGACGTCGTGTAGCAGCGAATTTTGCGTCACGCCGGCGGAGAGCAGCTCGAGGTTATTCACCGCGGTGATATGATTCGCATACTTCTGCGTGATGCTCTCGCCCTGCTCGGTGACGCGCATCTCGCCATTGATGGTGCCCTGCGGCAGTGCATCGATGAAACGGTGGGTTGGGCCGGCTCCGCGTGAAATCGTGCCGCCCCGACCATGGAAAAAGACAATCCGGACGCCATGCTTCTCGCCGACCGCGGCCAAGTTCTGCTGGGCCCGATAAAGATTCCACAGCGAAGCCAAGATACCCCCGTCCTTATTGGAGTCGGAATACCCGATCATGACTTGCTGGGTCAAACCGTCGGTCACCCCCGCATCACGGCGCGCTTCCAAGGTGCGTTTGGTCATCGGGTGCGACAGGAAAGAATCGAGGATGGTCGTGCTACGCTCCAAGTCGTCGATGGTCTCAAAGAGCGGAACTACCGGCAAAAGACAATAAGGGCTATCCGCTCCGCCCGCCGTCAGGCCGGCTTCGCGCGCCAAGAGATAGACGGAAAGTAAATCGGACACCGACCGGGTCATGCTCACAATCAAAGAGCCCAGACCCGCGGAGCCATATTGATTGATATGAACCACCAGCGCGCGGTGGCAGGCCACGACGGCGTCGGCCTCGGCACCCACCGGGGCTTGTTCGCGAATGAATGGGCGGGTGGAGCGTAACTCGGAGTCCAAGAAGCCCAGACGGCGCGATTCATCCCAATGCGCATAATCTGCATTATCTTGTCCGGCCGCAGCGATCAATTGTCCGATGGCCTTGTCATGGAAGGCGCTGTTCTGGCGAATATCCAGTACCGCCATATGGAAACCAAACGTCCGGAGAAAACGGATCAGCGGATCGAGTTCGTAACGGGCAATCTGGGAAGCCCCCACTTCGGCCAAGGTTTCCCTTAATAATAATAGATCCGCGATGACGCTTTCGGGGGAGTGGTGTTGCCCTGGTTTCAGTTCGCCTTCGATGGCGGGCATACGGAGACGGACCAGGTTGATATACTGGCGCCAGGTCTCACCGATATTGCGTTTCAAAGCCAACTCGCCTTCTTCCCCGTGAGCCGCCGCATGCTTCTGCACCTGGCGGATGAAGATCGGGGGAGGCAGCTGCAGGTGATCTCCCAGCGATAGGCGCTGGCCGAGCGTCTCCAGACGTTCAGTGCAAATCGCAATGGCCGTCGTCCGGAAAAGATTAAGCGCCCGCGTCGTGACTTCCGAAGTCACCAAGGGGTGGCCATCACGGTCACCACCCACCCAGGTGCCAAAGGTGATCTGAGGCAAGGCATCCGGGTGTTCAATCCGGGCCACCTCAAAACCGGCCGCTTCCCAAGCTTGCCGGAGGCGCAAATCCATACTGACCAGTGCGTCCGGGAAAACCTTCGAGAGGAAATAATTGATATTACGGAGCTCCGACTGCACTTCCGGCTTCTGCTGGTAGAGCTCACCCGTCCGCCAAAGACGCTCTAAGGCGACTTTGATTTCATCCCGGATGGCACGCTGCTCCGCCACGGTCCACATGTTATTTTCCCGGCGGACCAATAATTTATAAACTTCGCGATGGATTTCGAGGACGGTCGCCCGCTTGGCTTCGGTGGGGTGCGCGGTGAGCACTGGCTCGACATGGATACGATTCAGACGCTTCGCGATTTGCTTGTCGTTAAGCCCGGCTTCTTTGAGCGCATTCAAGGCCCGACCCCACGAACCGGGATCGGCCGCCAGCCCCAGCTTGTCTTCGCGCAGACGTTTGGATTGAGCGGAGGCGTTTTCCTCCACCATGTTCAATAATTGAAAAGCGATGGAATAAGCCTGCACGCCGCGGTAGGAAAAGATCTGCACGCCGCGTAATTTCCGCTTCCCCATCCAAGGCAAAGTGCCCGCGATATCCTTGTGATCGAGCTGCTCGAGCACTTCGACAAAACAACTCATCATGAAGTCGAGGTCTTTATCGACTTTTTTTAAGCCACGGGCGAGGTCGTTACTGATAGCCATGCGACATCAGTCGTAGCACGAGGGCCGCAAATCCCGCAACCGCAAACCCCTCTCCGGCTTGCGTTCATCTCCGTCCGCGCTTTGCTGGAAAGTCGTCATGTCGGACTCACGGCTCATCCTCCCCGACCTTTGGCAACAACACGCTTTAAAGGCTCTGCGCCAGGGCAACGACGTGATCGTCCAAGCCCCGACGGGGGCGGGCAAAACTCATGTATTTGAATTATTAATCAAAGGCGGCACCCGTGGCCAAGCGGTCTACACGGTGCCGACACGCGCCCTGGCCAATGATAAACGCGCCGAATGGCTCGCCCAAGGTTGGGACGTGGGCATCGCAACGGGCGATATCAGCGAAAATCTCGAGGCCCCCGTCATCGTCGCCACCCTCGAGACCCAGCGTCAACGCTTCCTCGAAGGGCGGCACCCCAGCCTGCTGGTGATCGATGAATATCAGATGCTGGCCGACCGGCGGCGGGGTGCGGCTTACGAGACTGTCCTCGCCATCGCCCCACCGCCAACGCAACTGCTCCTCTTGAGCGGTAGCGTCTCCAATCCCCAAGCCATCGCCGATTGGCTGCAAGGCATCGGCCGCAAGGTCACCTTAATTCAGGAGTACGCCCGCCCCGTCCCTCTGGAGGAGATTTCGTTAGATGCGCTCGAAACGCGCGAACCCTCTGGCGTCAAAGGTCACCTCGCCCGGGCCGTCATCCGGGCCGTCCTCGCCGATTTAGGCCCCATCCTGGTCTTCGCCCCCCGCCGGCGGGCCGCCGAACAAATCGCCCGTGAAATCGCCCACGGCCTGCCCCTCGGCCAAGGACCGCAGCTTAATCCGACCCAACGTGCCTGCGCCGGCGATGACTTAAACCGACTGCTTCGCCAAGGGGTGGGGCTGCACCATAGCGGTCTTACCTTTGAACAAAGGACCCGCCTGATCGAGCCTTGGGCCAAAGAAGGACGGCTCAGCGTGGTGGTCGCCACGACCGGCCTGGCCTCAGGCATTAATTTCTCCCTTCGCTCTGTTTTGGTGACCGATCGCCGTTATGCCAGCGATCACACCGAAAGGGAAATTCGTCCCGACGAACTGTTGCAAATGTTCGGCCGGGCCGGTCGTCGCGGGCTCGATGAGCGGGGCTATGCGCTCTGGACGGGCGACTCCCCCCGGCTCGGCGAGGCCAAGCCTTTGCAACTGAAACGGAGCGAGGGACTAGATTGGCCTGCCTTCTTATCTTTAATGAAAAAATCGCCCGAGCCGAAGCTCGCGGCACAACGACTCGCCCAAGCGCTCTTCTCCCGAGAACCGATCGATTTAGCCCTCGAAAACCTTCCGGCCGAAGAATCGCTGACCCAACCCGAGCCGACCCGAGGGATCATGAGAAAGATCCAAGAAATTAAAAGTCGCCACGGTATCTGGCAACGCGAACGCCCCACTCAACTCGTTCCGCTCTCCGCCGCCCTCATCCGCATCAAGGATGCCTGGCACCCCGCCCTGACCAAGCCCGATTCGTTGCGGGCACTTCCCTACGGCACGCCGTGCAAATTGGAACCGATCGCCGGCATCCAATATTACGGACGCATCGTCACGCTCGCCTTTTTTCCCAAAGCTTCGGGAGCCCACCAACTAACTCCCGCCGGATGGCTGATCGACGCCTTGCAAAAGATTTCGCACCGCAGCCCGCGCACGTGGCAGCTGGAGAATCTTGAGAAAGAAATTCTACCGCTCCTCCCTCGCCTCACCCAAGGCGGTCAAGCCCAGGGCAGCGTTTTCCTGGGCAAGGATTGTGTCCAAGTTAAACTCGATTACGCGGCGGCGCACGTGAAAGTCTGGCCCGACGCGGAACAACAACCTCTGATCAATCCAGAAAAACGTGAGATTGAAAAGGAAGATATTAATCTCAGCGAAGTCCTCGGCGGCGGCCAAGCCCAGGGCGCTAAGGCGGGTCGGCTCTGGCGAAAACTCGGCTTAATCGACCCCTCAGGAAAACCGACTCGCCGCGGAGAAATCGCCTCGCTCTTTCAACATGGCGAAGGCCTGGCGGTAGCCGCCGGTCTGGAAGATCTGAGCTACGATGCCGAAGCCATCGCCTGGGATCTGGCCGAACTCCGCGCCGGTGAACGCGTCGCCGCCGCCACGCGTAACTCCAGTCGCCTCGGTGCCTGCTGTCGCTTGACTTATAAATCTCTCACCGCCGACGGCTACTTGCGCGAAGGCCTGTCCGAAGGCTTCGGCGAAGGTTGCGCGGAAACGATGAAGTCCTTCGCGCTGCATCGCAAAATCCCGAAGCACGAAACTCAAGAACATGGGCCCGGACCAGGCGACTTGGAACGCGCTTTGCTCGAATGGCGGAGTACCCTGCAATTGATCGCCCATGGACCCGGTCACCCCTGGACCCGCTGGCAAGAACTCCGCGAGGCAGCCGCCCAGGTTCTCGCCCAAATCGCCGGCCAACAAAAGTAGCCGACCGCAGACGCCCCGAGTTTAGCTTCGGCGGCCGAAACAAGTCAGACCTTAAGGCAAAACCATCTTTGCCCTTCCCTATCCCGGTCCGATGACTACATTGCAGGGACAGTCATATACGCGCATTCGCACGGAGCAATCCGTGAGGAAAGTCCGGACACCATAGGGCAGGATTCCCGCCGCAAGTCGGGGCACGACGCAAGTCGTGACGGAAAGTGCCACAGAGAAGATACCGCCTCCTCCGCAAGGAAAGAGGTAAGGGTGAAAAGGCGGGGTAAGAGCCCACCGCTCGAAGGGCAACCAACGAGGCATGGTAAACCCAATCCGGTGCAAGACGAACAGGGACCGTTCGAGGTCGCCCACCAAGGTCCCGGGTTGTCGCATCGCCGCAAGGCGAGATTGAAAGATCAGAGAAATGAATGTGCAGGGGATCGGCGAGAGCCACCCAAGGACAAAATCCGGCTTACAGTATATGGCTCAAAAGACGGAGGGCCGAACGGAAACGTTCGGCCCTCCCCCCTTTGTGCCACGAACCGTCAGGGCTTAACTGCTTGATTCAAACTGCATTCATCGGCATCGATTATCCTCAATGGAGTCCACCCCCGCCCCCGCGACTCGACTTAAAGACGCCTTAACCGCAGGGGCACGCATTGCGATCCTCGCGCCCCACCCTGACGATGAATCGCTCGGCACCGGTGGTCTCATTCAACGCGCTCTGACCGCTGGAGCCGAAGTCAGGGTGATTTTCGTTTCCGACGGCGATAATAATCCCTGGCCGCAACGTTATATCGAAGGTCGTTGGTTCATCGGTGCTTCCGAACGTGCCCGCTGGGGAGCCCGCCGTCGCTCCGAAGGCCAGCGCGCACTGCAACTCCTGAGCGGGGGGAAATGCCAGGCGGAGTTCCTGGGGCTACCCGACGCTGGCATTCTGGCCCTCTGGGAGGCCGATCTGCCGGGCCCCATGCTGGCCTTCGAGAAACTTTTACGCGCATGGCAACCAACCATCGTAGTCATTCCCTCCGAAATCGACCGCCATACGGATCATCAAGCCACCCACCTCTTCGGGCTCGAAGCCATTCGGGCCACCGGCCTTCACTGTCTGGCCTACTCCTACCTCATCCATCGACCTTGGGCGCAAAAAGTCATGAGAAGGCACCTTGCTTCCGACCAGCTGGATCTGAGCGAAACTGAACGCCTGCTCAAACTCGACGCCATCCGTTGCCACCATACTCAGATGGCCCTCAGTGGCGGACGTTTTTCAAAGTTCGCCTCTGATACCGAACGTTACACTCTCGTCCAAATCACTTAGCCATGAGCGAATCTAATCAGCCGTTGCGGCCAACCAGCCCCACCTTCCTGCAGTCCACGCGCTTCCAGGCGCTCAGCCTCGGCGCCCTCGTGCTCTTCCTCTTCTGGTGGCGCTTGGGAAGCCTCGGCTTAATTGACCCCGATGAACCTTTTTACGCTCTGACGAGCCGCGAGATGGTTCAAACCGGCGATTGGATCACGCCCCGCGTTTTCGGCGAACCCCAATTCGAAAAGCCGATTCTCTTTTATTGGGAAACCTGCCTAGCTCAGATCGTCTTCGGCGATAACGAATTCGCCGCCCGCGTCCCCGGCGCGCTCGCCGCTACTCTGGTAGTCTTTCTCACCTGGGGCATCGGCCGGAAACTCTTCTCGCCGCTGGCCGGCTTCCTGGCGGCCATCGTCGTCGGCACTGGCTCACTCTTCGTGGTGATGTCACGCCTGATGCTGACGGATCTTTCGCACACCCTTTTTATCTCGGCGGGCATGTACTGCCTCTGGCGGGCGTTCCACGATGAGCCCCGCCGCCTGCGCTGGCTCCTGGCCCTAACCATCACCTCCGCCCTCTCAATGCTGACCAAGGGCCCGCAAGGCCTCCTCTTCATCGCGATGGCCAGTTTAGCTTACGGCTGGCTGAGTGGGCTTAAGTCGCCTTGGAGCTGGCGCCATCTGGCCCTCTGCGTGCCCCTCTGGTTGCTCCTCGTCGTGCCTTGGTATCTGGCGATGTTCCTGCTGCACCAATCCGGGCCGACCTCGCCAGCGACCGGCTGGGCCTACTATTGGGACACGTTCTTCATCCACGAGAACTGGGACCGGTTCTTCCACGCCGAGCATAAGGGCAATGACCATTGGTATTACTACCTCGAGATGCTCATCGGCGGTTCACTGCCATGGATTCCGCTGATTGTCGCCGCGCTCTGGGAAACCGCTGCGAACTTTCGCAAGCGTTTCCGCACCCAGCCTGGGCTCACAATGGTCATCTGCTGGTTCGTTCCGTCCTACCTCTTCATGACCCTCGCCGCGAGCAAGCTGCCGAGTTATATCTTCTTCCTCATCGTGCCCTTGGCCCTGCTGGCCGGCGTCACGCTCGAGCGCTGGCTTCGCGATGGCTTCGGGCCGGCGGAACGCTGGGCCGTCGGTTTTTTCACGCTCCTGCAAGGCGTCGCACTGATTTGGTACCTGCCGACGTTTCACCCCAATTCACTCCCGTTCCTCCCGCAACTCATTGCTCTAGGCATACCGCTCACAATCGCAGGACTCTTTGCCCTATTCCGTAAAGCCTTCCATTGGGCGGCCGTATCCGTTTTCTTTAATGTCGTTCTGGTCTTCACCGCCTTCTTCTGGATTGAAGCCCGGCTCGAAGGCACGGTGGGCAGTCGTGAGATCTGCAAAATCGCAGCCACGGCACGCAAGCCGGGCGAGAAACTCGTCACTTGTAGCTTCCTCGGCCGAGCCGCGAAGTTCTACCTTGGCGAAACCCCTGCCGCAATTTTCGTCCCCGACCCGAAACTCTTGGCCGACTACGGTAAAGGTAACTTCCGCCCCTACTACCCGTTCTATTCCTATCACCCGTTGCCCCAGCTCACGATCGAGCAGCAATTAGGGGAATTCGCCCACACCAACGGCTCGCTGCTTTGTATCGGCGAGAAACGAGACTTCCGACTCCTGAACACCTCGCAGGGCTCCTCGGTGCGTGGCCGCTGCGAATTGCTTGGTGAAACCGGCGACACCCCCGGACGTGCGGTCTTCCGCATCCACCCCAAAGACTGGCGTCCCGCCAACTCTGCCGCGGAAATTAAATAGCCTTAAAGGCGTCGCAGGAGCTTAAAGAAACGCAACGTATCTTGCACCGGGCGAATCTTACTCCGCTCGTCTCCGTAGGTCGTCGGGACGGCGACGCTGCTGATCTTTCCGCCCGCCCGCGCCGTGAGAATCAGGACTTCAGATTCATATTCAAAATGATCAGCCACCGCGCCTAACAGCACGGGGTTCGCCAAACGGACGCCACGATACCCACACTGGGAATCCGGGATCGGACAACGGCAGATCCGGGTAATCAACCAAGACATCAGCGCGTTTACGGTCCGCCGTAATAGCGGCATGCCTTTCGGGTTGGCAAAGCGATTACCCAAGACGATTTCCACGCCTGGCTCAGCCAAGGCGACCATGAAAGCTGGGATTCGGTCGGGGTCGTGCTGACCATCCGCATCCAAGGCGATCGCATGGGTGAAGCCTAATTCTTTCAACGCCGCAAAACCGGTCTTGAGGGCCGCGCCCTTGCCTCGGTTAACTTCATGTCGGATCACGCGCGCCCCGGCCTCCTGGGCCCGATCCGAAGTCGCATCCGGCGAGCAATCATCCACGACCATGACGGTGGCCAAATGTGCCCGACAGCCGCGGATGACTTCAGCAATGCGGGCCTCCTCGCGATACGCCGGTAAGACGACCGCGATCCTCACATCAGCCTCAGACACGGCTCGCGATGGGCGAATAACTGCGGTTCACGTTCCCGACGTAAATCTGACGTGGGCGGTGAATTTTCTGCTTCGGCGTTTCGGCGATTTCCTTCCAATGCGAAATCCAACCAGGCATCCGGCCGATGGCGAAGATAACCGTGAACATCTCCGTGGGGATGCCGATGGCCTTCAGGATGATGCCCGAATAGAAGTCGACGTTCGGATAAAGGTTACGCTGCTTGAAGTAAGGATCGTTTAAAGCGGCCTCTTCGAGGCGCATCGCGATGGCCAAGAGCGGGTCGTTGATACCGAGCACTTTGAGGACCTTGTCGCACTGCGCCTTGATGATCTTGGCCCGCGGATCGTAATTCTTATAAACCCGATGCCCGAAGCCCATGAGGCGGACGCTTTTGGTCTTATCCTTGGCGTCGGCAATGAAGCGGGAACCGTCGTCGCCCGCCGCATGGATTTCTTCCAGCATCTCGATGACGGCCTGGTTCGCCCCACCGTGTAACGGACCCCAAAGCGCGCAAACGCCGGCCGAGACGGAGGGGAAAAGATTAGCGCCACCCGAGGCCACCATACGCACCGTCGAGGTCGAGCAATTCTGCTCATGGTCCGCATGCAACAAAAGGATCAGATCCAGCGCCCGAGCGATTTCCGGATGAACGGCGTAATCGACGTTGGGTCGGGAAAAAAGTAGGTGCAGGAAATTCGAGCAATAATCCAAGCCTGGCTTAGGGTAGACCGGAGGTTCGCCTTCCTTGGAGCGGTGGGCGAGCGCGGCGAGGGTGCGAACCTTGGAGATGAGTACGGCCGCCGTCTCATCAAACTTCGCCAAATCGTGGGCCCGCTCGTTCGTTCCGAGCTCTGGATAATAACAGCCGAGGGTATTCAGGGTGGCGGACAAGACGGCCATCGGATGCGCATTACCGGGGAAGCCGCTCAAGGCGATGCGGAGGCCTTCATGGATCTGGGAGTTATCCAAAATCCGCGCCTTGAAGTCATTGAGTTGCCCGGCGGTCGGGAGTTCACCGTAAATTAACAGATAGGCCGTCTCGATGAAGGTGGATTTTTCAGCCAAATCTTCGATGCTGTAACCACGATAACGTAAGATACCCTTTTCACCATCGATGAAGGTCACCTTTGACTCGCAAGCGCCGGTGTTGGCATAACCGTCGTCGAAAGTGATGTAACCCGTCTCGTCTCGGAGCTTGCGCACATCTACCGCTCGCTCACCCTCTGAGCCTACGATGATGGGAAGGACAATATCCTTATCGTCTAATTTGAGAGTGGCGTGGGGGGTGCTCATGGCGGAGGTTGGGAACGCCAGGACAAAGCAGACCTCAGCGGGTCGTCAAAGTCAGAAAATTACGGTAAAGTTGCAAGCCTTTGGCCTGACTTTTCTCGGGGTGGAACTGGGTCGCAAAGACCCGACCACGACTAACGCCGCTTACAAATCGCCCCGCATAGTCGGTCTCGGACCAGACAATGTCCGGATCGGTCTCGACCACGCGGTAACTGTGGACGAAGTAAAATGGCTCCCCCTCCGTCTGCAGGCCTTGGGTTAAAGGACTTCCGGTCTTAAAAATCGCCTCATTCCACCCCATATGCGGGATGCGTAGCCCCGGCTGAGACGGGAAGCGCTTCACGACTCCCGGGAAAATACCCAACCCAACGCGGTCCGACTCCTCGGAACGCTCAAAGAGGACCTGGAGACCCATGCAGACGCCAAGGAAAGGCCGGTCCGCCGCTATCCAAGTATTTAGGAAAGTCTCAAAATCGTTACGACGGATGCAATCCATACAATCAGCCATCGCCCCCTGCCCCGGGAAAACCACCGCATCGGCCTCCTCGGCTTGCTGGGGCGTAGCCGCGAGGTAAGCGTCGGCCCCGACCGCAGCCAAGGCCCGGCTGACACTCCGCAGGTTACCCATGCCATAATCAATGACGGCAACCTTGGGACGGCGCACTGACCCTGTTGCTTCCACAAGTTTTAGGCGAGCGTTCCCTTGGTGCTGGGCACACGTCCGCCTTGCCGGGCGTCGATTTCTACCGCCGCCCGTAAGGCACGCGCAAAGGCCTTGAAGAGCGCCTCCGCGATGTGGTGCGGCTCTTCGCCATACTCTAGCTTCAAGTGCAAGTTACAGCCCAAGGCATTGGCGAAACCCTGAAAAAATTCGCGCACCAGGGCGATGTTGAAATCCTTCACCATGTAGTTGGTGATCTCGACTTGGTAGACCATCATCGGACGGTTGCTCAGGTCGATGACGCAACGAGCCAAGGTCTCATCCATCGGCAAGATGAAAAAACCGTAACGCCGGATACCAGCCTTGTCGCCCAAGGCTTCTTTGATAGCTTGGCCCAACACAATCCCCACGTCTTCGACGGTGTGGTGATAATCGACGTCCGTATCGCCGTCGGCCTTCAACTTAAGGTCGATCAGGGCATGCCGGGAGAAAAGCGTGAGCATGTGGTCGAAGAAAGCCACGCCCGTACTGATCTCGGACGTTCCCTGCCCGTCGAGATTCACCGTCAGGTTGATCTTGGTTTCTGCCGTATCTCGGCGGATGGTGGCCTGTCGAACTCCTGCGCTCATCAGCAAGAAATCCCCTTTGTGAGCCAGATTGTCAACCTCACCCTTTAGTCCAAGCTTTGGCCGCGGCCACGAACTGTGCCATTTCTACCTCCGTCCCGATGCTGATACGTAAAGCATTCTCGGTCAGGGGATGATGCGGAAACCGGCGGACTAAAATCTTCCGCTGACGCAAAAAATCGTAAGCGTGGGCGGCCGTCGCGGCTGAAGCCGGACGCTGGGCCGAAGCAGGCACCGCGAGGATAAAGTTAGTCGCCGATGGGTTAACTTTCCATCCCAGCCGAACCAGTTCCTCACTCAACATTGTCCGGCTCGCCCGAATCTTGAACACCGTATCGGCCAGCCATTCGCGATCCTCCAAGGCCGCCGCGGCTGCCACCTGGGCGAGTCGATCGAGATTATAACTGTCGCGCACGCGATGCAGGACCTCCGCGACCTCTGGCGGGCAGAGCGCATACCCCGCCCGCAAACCCGCCAAGGCATGCCCCTTCGACAGGGTCCGCGTCACGACGACATTTGGCAGGGTCTTTGCGAGTTCGGCGCAGTCGGTCTCCGCGAAGGCCGCATAAGCTTCGTCGACCACCAATAATCCAGGGAAGATTTCCGCCAGCGCCCTGACTTTCTCCGGCGTAAAGGCTACGCCAATCGGAGCGTTAGGGTTTGTCAGAAAAAAGACCGCCGCCCCACATCGCGCCACCGCTTCAATTTCGAAAGAGTAATCGGGCATGAGCGGCACCCGGATGACTTCGGCGCCTTGCGCGGCCGCCAAGACTGGGTAGAGCGAATAGCTTGGCATCAACATGCCCACCGCACGCCCCGGACCGGCGTAAGCCCGGATCAGCAGGTTCAAGAGGTCGTCCGATCCATTCCCCGCCACGATGTGCCGCTCATCAAAGCCGTGCAACCGGGCCGCCGCCTGGCGCAGCGGCGAGGCATCCGGCGATGGATAAAGCCGCAGCAACGCCCCCTCATCGGCCAAGGCCAAACGAACGGCTTCCAACGCCCTCTTGCTCGGCGGATAAGGGTTTTCGTTGGTATTTAATTTTACCCAACCCCCACCCTGCGGCTGCTCTCCAGGGGTATACGCCACCATCGCTGCGATATGAGGATTTGGCTGAGGCGAGGGCTTGGGCATTAACGAAGCTTAAGTTTATGGGCGGCAAAATCCTGTAATAAAATGCGGGTCATATTAGCCTCGGTCGAATTCAGGGCGCGGTGAGCTAACTGCTGTAGTTCAGTTAAAGAAGAATGCCGTAGCATGAAACGCACTTCCGGCAAGGCCGCCGGCGACATGCTCAATTCGTGCGCCCCCAACCCGAGCAACAATGGAGCCCACACCGGGTCCCCAGCCAACTCCCCGCATACCGCCGCCGGAATACCTCGTTGTTTAGCTGCCAAGAAAATGCGCGCCAAGGTACGCACCACCGCCGGATGACATGGCTCGTAAAGGTGGGCCACGCGTTGGTTACCCCGATCGACCGCTAAAAGGTATTGGACCAAATCATTTGTCCCGATGCTGAAAAAATCTGCTTCGAGTGCCAACTCATCTGCTACCATCGCCGCGGAAGGGATTTCAATCATGGCCCCGAGCTTAATCGGCGCCATCGGGGTCACGCCTTCTTGCGTCAATTCATTTTCGATACTGCGAAAAATCTGCTTGGCCCGTCGTAATTCCTCCACGCCGGAAATCATGGGGAACATCACCGCGACCGGACCTAACGCCGCCGCCCGGATGATCGCCCGTAATTGCGGACGGAAAACGTCAGGTCGCTCTAAGCAAAGCCGTACGGCACGATAACCCATGAATGGATTGGCTTCATCCGCCAAATCGCCCAGGCGCTTATCACCCCCTAAATCCAAGGTTCGGAAAGTGAGCGGACGCCCCTGGGCCAGCTGCACGGCTTCCGCATACTCAGCATATTGCTCCGCTTCGCTCGGCCAAGCATCGAGGCGGAGGTAAAGGTTTTCGGTGCGATAAAGACCGACGCCGCGCCCGTGATACGCCACCGCGTCATTCATCTCCTCCGGCCCGCCGATATTGGCCCACAAGGTGAAAGGCGCCCCATCCGACATGACCTCAGGCAAGGCGACTTCACGCATGACCCGGTCGCGCCTCGTAAGAATCGCCTGCACTTTGTCGCGGTAGGCATCAATCGTTTGCGCCGTCGGGTTAACGATGACTAAACCTGTCTCGCCGTCGACCAAGACGATATCCCCTTCCTTCACCGCGTCCATCAGGCCCTTCACCCCGACGACGGCCGGAATATCCAAAGAACGCGCCATGATCGCGGAATGGCTGGTGCGCCCGCCCTCTTCGGTGACAAAAGCGGAAACCCCATCGTCATGCAGGCCCGCGGTATCCGAAGGGGTCAGGTCGCGGGCGACGACGACATGCAATTTAGCTGCCTCGCCCGCTCGCTCCGGCTGGGTCCCTAAGAGTTGCTCCAAGACACGTCCCGTAACGTCGCGAATATCCGCCGCCCGCTCGCGCAGGAAGTCATCATCCATCTTCTGAAAGATTTCGATGTAGCGCTGGGCGACTTCTTGAAAACAGAACTCGACGTTAAAACCGGTCTTCCGAACCTCACGGCTGACATCATCGATCAAGGCGACGTCTTCAAGGACGAGTAAATGGGCGTCAAAAATTGCGGCCTCAGATTCGTTGAGTTTACGGGCGATATCGTCGCGTAATTTGCTGATCTCCAGACGCGTGACCCCCAAGGCGGCCTCCAGCCGACGGATTTCAGCCTCTGGGTCATTCACTTTCTGACAAGCCACGATGGCCATGCCTTTCATTAAGAGATACACCGGACCTCTCGCCACGCCTGGTGCCGCAGCGGTTCCTTGTAGGCGCCGTTCTGGCCTGTTGTTTTCGGCCTTCATCTAGGGGTCAATTGATGCTCCCCGAGGGAAGATGCAAGGCAGGATTATCGACCTTAAGCTTCGTTGACCGTAGGCTCGTCCGCGGGGGTAACAATATCAGGCATTACCAGGGATGGAACGGTCATATCCGGCATCTCTGCTCCCAGCGAAACTTCGAATTCCTGCCCATTATCTGCGAACGCAATCAGCGGCATTTCATGCTCTGCCGCCGAGGGCTCTTCGATAACCGCGGCTTCGACGTAGAAAAGTAACCCGCTATACTCGGCCGGAATCGTCACCCGTAGCTCAACAAAAACTAATGCAAGTAGACACAGGTGCGCGAAGGAACGGCCGGACCTCTGGGCAAAGCCCTGCAACCAAAGCATGGCGGTCAAAAACGAACTTTCTTCCCGACGACGCAACACGCTCAACTGCGCTTGGTGCAAACGTAGGCGCGAATGGAAGCGCTGCTGCATCGCAGGCGAGGATTTGATCGCATCGCGCAAACGGACAATCTGAACCCGCGAAGCGGTACCTTCGAGGTAGCCAACAACTAAAGATTCGAACTCGGAGTTACTCATACTCGAAACTCCTCTCCCATGAGTTCACGCAGGGCTTCGCGGGCACGGTTAATCCGGCTCTTCACCGTCCCAATCGAGAGCCCAAGATCTTCGGCGATCTCTTCGTAAGACATATTGCGCACATTACGCATGGTAAGAATACGAGCGTGTTCGGGCTTCAATTGTTCCATACACTCGGCCACTTTATTGACGAATTCATTGGTCTGCGCCTCATGCCCCGGGCCCTGGGCCCCATCGGAAAGGATGTCATGTAGGGTCGCACCCGGGTCATCCCCCAGATCGGCGTCGAGCGACATGGACTGATCCCGCTTGCGCCGGCGCCAGTACCAATAGCGATTTCGGGCTAAATTCGTGCCGATTTGATGAATCCAGGTCGAAAAGGTGGCGGTTCCACGAAAAGAGGCCAACACGCGGTGCGCGCGGATAAAGGTGTCTTGGGTGATTTCCTCGGCGTCTTGGCGGTTCCTCAATAAGGAAAAGACCTTAGCAAAAATACGCCCCTGATACTTCAGGACCAACTCGTTATAAGCCATCAAGTCGCCTTGGCGGGCCTTATCGAGGGCAGATTGGTCAGCTTCGGTCTCCATACATTAAGGGTGAATTAAGGACAGGGGGGTGAGGGGTATCTGACAATCATGCTGACATCCCTGCGGATTTCAACAGCAGTCTTATATCTATTTCCTCACCCCAAGGCGTTATGTTCACCTCGTCAAAGAAAGCCCCTCCCCTCCAGTGGGTTAACTGCCTTAATGGCACCATCGGCCAAGCCGATGAGTTCCCCCTTCTCCTCCCCCAGGGCAGCCCCTTCCCCTCCATTTCCGTCACCCAGGCCGAGAAAGGGGTATTCCTTGAACCGATTGGCAACAGCACCCTCATCATCAATGGCAGCCCTTCGCGCCAAAAGATAAATATTCAAGTTACCTCGACCCTCCAACTTTCAGACTCCCT
Source organism: uncultured Opitutia bacterium (assembly GCA_903850885.1). Lineage (GTDB taxonomy): Bacteria > Verrucomicrobiota > Verrucomicrobiia > Opitutales > UBA953 > UBA953. The sequence continues at coordinate 25,280 of CAINMU010000114.1, forward strand.
TCTCGTCCTGTCTTTAGATCAAATTGCGCCCTTTAAGTCCGTCGACACTAAGTCATGGATTCTTTTCGACGCCCAGTCGGGCGACGCATTAGGCGAATTCTCTTCCGACAAGCTCCTCGATGTCGCCGCGCAGTTAGGGCGGGCGCCCGACACCCTCGCCTGTACGCCCCAAGGCTTGGAAATCGGTTTTACGCTTTCGCAGATCGCTCCCTTGCTCTCCACGCGCAGCGCCGATGAAACGCACGCCAAAATCACCGCGCGGCCAACTTTGACCGAAGAACAAAATCGCGGCGCCCACATTTGCCCGGTTTGCTGGACTCGCTTCGATTCAGGTGATGCCTTAAGTATCGCGGTCCACGAAAACCTGCGCGGCGATCCGATCTTAGGCTCCGACGCCCGTCTACGCTTTCAACCCACTCGATTTAACGATCAAAGCCTTGCCCTCGATCCGATGGGCTTGGCTTGCACGGATATCGCTTGCCCGCATTGCCGGCGACAACTTCCCCCCGGCTACCTGGACATGCCTCACCGGATCATTTCGCTCATCGGGGCGCCCAGCGCCGGCAAATCATACTATTTGGCCGCCTTGACCCGCGTGCTTCAAGACCGCCTACCCAACGACTTTCAACTCGCCTTCAAAGACGGCGACCCGAGTGGTAATATGCTCTTAAATCAGATGCGTAACACGCTCTTCTCGGCCGCCACCCCCGAAGATGCTCTCATCGGTAAAACCGCGCTCGAAGGCGCCACCTACGAAAAACTTCCTCGTCTCGGCCGGATGGTCTCACTCCCCCGCCCCTTCATTTACTCCATCAGTCGCCCCGGCCAACAACGCCAAGAGATGTCGATCATTCTTTACGATAATGCCGGCGAACACTTCGAACCAGGCATTGATATCCATGAATCGCCCGGCGCAATGCACGTCGCCAATTCCGCTGGGCTGATTTTCCTTTTTGACCCCACCGCCAACGCCCGCTTCAAAGCCAAATTAATCGGAGTCGAAGATCCTCAATTCACCCTTAAAGGTCGCGTCGATCAACAAGACAGCATCTTGGCCGAAATGGAGTCGCGCATTAAACGTGTCCTGGGCTTAAGCCAAAATCAACGCATCAGCGCGCCGCTCGCTTTTGTGGTCGGGAAATCCGACACGTGGGAAAAGCTCCTGAGCTCCCCGTTGGAACCGGTTATCAAAGATTTCGCCCTCGACCTGAGCGCGATCCAAAGAAATTCCGCCCGCGTGCGAGAAGTTCTCGTCGCTCTGTGCCCCGGCCTCGTTGCCTCCGCCGAATCTCTTTGCAGTCAGATCTGCTACTTTGCCGCCTCGTCTTTCGGTCACATGCCAGTCATGATTCAGGCGGGACCCAACAAAGGTCGCATCGCCCCCGACCCCCAACGGCTGGTACCCGCCCACGTCGAAGAACCTGTTTACTGGCTGCTCCATCTTACCGCAGCTGAAATGTTTCCCTCCCGGCTCGCGCTCGCGCCCATCCAACGCTAAGTCCCATGCCGCTCCAACTTATCTTCACCTCCGCACCCCAAGGACTCGTTGCGGGTCGTTCCGGGTTTTGTACGGTCGCCCGGCATCAAGCGATGCCCGAACGGTTGGCGCATCTGCTGGAATCCATCGGCACCCCTCACGGCCAGTCCACCGGCGCGACGTTCACGTTTCGCACCTTGGAGGCATCGGATAAAACTTACTACGTGCTGTCGCGTTTCGTCGCCCGCGGTCTCGACTACACCCAGCGCGATAATCGCTTGGCACACCATCTGGTCTTCACCCAAGAAGAAGTGGCGATTCTCCCCCCTCCTCCCGCCCTGGCCGCCCGCTGGAAAGGCTGGCGTGACGAATGGACCTCCGCCCCCGAATGGCTGGCCGAGGATAACAAGCCGCTGACGCTGGATTCTTATCCTCCGCTCTCCCCCGCGACTTCTTGGCGCGAACTTGCCGGCACCGGCGCCAAGGCCGCCTGGTTAGTCAATGAATCCGGACCCGCGCTGGCCGGCTTAGTTAATTTTCCCGAAACGCTGCAAAGCTTACGCCTCCTCGCCGAATCCGCGAACTTACTGGGCAAGGCCGCTTGGGCCGCAACCTTCACCACCGACTCCGCCACGACAACTGCCGACGGTTTCACGTGGGCCATCGGCGCCACCAAAGGTCGCCCCATCATCGATTTGGCGACCGCCACCGCCCAGCCCGCCCCCATCGGTCCCTTCGCCCGTCAGGCTGCGATGGGCGTGACGGCGCAAAAGCATCCTTCCGCCCATCAATCCCAACATAACCAGCCGAGCCCCAAAACTCCCGGAAAAGATTCCGGCTTCAATGGCCTTTTTCTTATCGTTATCGGGCTCGTTCTGCTCGCTGCTGGTCTTGGTTCTTATCTGTTGCTCAGCACCTCCGCCCCGCCGGCGCCCCAAGTGCACGTCGTCGCCACCCCGCCGGCGGTCGACATGGCCAAGGCCGATGACATCATGCGCGCCGGCCGCGCCCTGAATGACGTCAACGGATTCTTAGCCCGGGAAGATTATGTTGCGGCGGCCAAGATCTGGATGGAAACAGTCGCGATCTCACCCTCCTTTTCGGAAAAATATACCACCGATAATCTTCCGCGGATAAAAGGTAAATACGCCGCCGCTACCGTCGCCCAACTGACGGCCAGACTCGAACGCCCAGGTGCGACGGCGGACCCGCGCGGAACCCGTGAAATCGCCGACGAAGCCACCGAGGCAATCAACGTCGGCACTCAATTAAAAGTTCCGCAGGATGAACAGTGGAAACGTCTGACCGAAATCGGTGGCCGGGCACTTTTTATCGCCAGTCTGGATATCCGTCCGACGCTCGTCATACTGGGCGAATGGGGTTCCTCCGACACCGGACCCAACGCCCCTTCTCAGGCGGACTTCAAATTAAGCGCAGCCGCGGCCGATAAGATCCAAAAATTCGTCGAAAATTCCGGCGCCACGACCGCCACCTCGGTCTCGGCCCGCATCCGCCTGCTTCCACTCACTTCTTTTCATCAACGCGACACTCAAACCAAATACGGCAGCGCCGAGCTTCGCCGTACTCCGAAATCTGATTGGATCGAAGCCCAGTCCACTCCGGGCCGCCAACCGCCCATCCTCATCAGCGTCGGTTCACGGAGCAATCTGATCACGCTTAACTTCCAGGATAATTCAGGGGCGCAAGCGGAAGCCAATCGTCTCATCGAAATCGAACTAGCGACCGGTGAACACTTCTGCATCGCCCTCGTCGCCAACCCACGCGTACTCCCGCCGCTCAACCTCGGATTAAATGGCCTGCAACTCGATAAGGACACGGGCGTCGTCCGCCCCGCCCCTTGGGCCGAACCCGCCGTCAACGCCTTTATCTGGCCCACCGGCGCGATTGGCCTTTACCCCGATGGTCACGAATTCCCCGATCGAGACCTCCCCTCCATTCGCGCCACTCGCTCCCTGCTCGACACTGATTTGCTCCGCCTCGAAAATAAATCCGGCCCGGGTACTCCCCCGTTCGAAACCATCGCGCAACGCCGCAAACTTTTCATTAAACTCGACTACATTCTGGCCGGTGCTCCCTGGACCCTGCGGACTATCTCCACCCGAGGTGAAGCCGGCCCAAGTCTTCTCGAATTTCGCTAAATCATGCAGGTCGAACGTCTCATCGCCCGGATCCGCGGCCAACTTGAACTGGGTACGCCCGATCTCGAAGCCCGCTCGCTGGCCGGTGAATACGTGGCACTCTGCCAACGGGCCCGCGAACGGCTCGAACAATGTTCAACTTTAATTCGCAGCGGCAATGAACATGCGGCGTATCAAGTCGCCGAATCGGAACCCGACTTACTCACGCTCTGCGCCGAGCTGAGCTTCGCCGAATCGGAACGCTGGAATGCGCTCTGCCGCGAACGCGGGCTACCTACCGCCTTCCCGCTCGACGGCCAACATGTGATGGCGCTGGAAGGCCTTTACGGTAAAGAAATCGGCGAGAACCACCCGCTCTACCGCGATTACCGCGATGCCATCCGCAAACGCGACGAAGACCGCGCGCTGTCCATTCTTCGTTCGATTGTGCGCATCAACGCCAATGATCCTAACGCCCGCTCCGAACTTTCCCGACTTTCCGCCAAATTTCTCCGCGAAGCCTTAGGCAAGGTCACGTCGTTCTTCGCCGCTCAACAAAACGCGGATGCGGTCAACCTAATGAACCGGATGGAGCGCTTCGGCGCCAACGACCTGGCCGATGAGCCGCAATGGGAGCAAGCTCTGGCGAAACGCGTGGCATGGCTACGCTCCAAAGCCGTCGAACAAATCGAGATTCTGATTAAGGACGCCTCGCAGGCCCGCCAAGGTGGACACTGGGAACAGTGCGCCTCGAATATTGGCCGGGTCCGCGCGCTCGAACGCGACCATCAGATCAACTTAGCTTCGGAACTTAACCAAGAACTCACCTCCCTCGAAGCTTGGGCCGGCCAACTCGCCACCGCCGACGAAGCCGAAGCCTCCCTTCGCGCCGCCACTCAAGCTCTCCTCGATGAGTGGATGAGTTTGAAACAAGAAGTCACCCAGACGGGCTCTTCCGCGATTCTCGTCTCTCGTCTCGGCACCTGGCTTGATAAATCCACCCCCCTCGCCGAACGCCTACCTGAAGGGCTCATCCGCCAAGTCCGGCAACTCCGCCAAGCCAAACGCGCAGGTTTAAGTCGACGCTATACGATCCTGATTACCTCCTGGGTCTTTGGTGTCCTGATTTTATTGGGTATTCTTTATAGTTGGTATAATCAGAATAAGTTGACCACCGAAGCGGACGAGCGTCTGGCGGCAGCCGACCGTCTCGTGGCCGCTTCAGACTACGAAAACGCCGAACGCGCTCTCGACGAATTCAACTCCAAGAAACCCAAGCCCGAGTTCATCGAAGCGATCAAAGCGTTGCGCAAACAAATCGCGGATCTCCGCGAAACCGAACAACGCCTCCTCGTCGAAGCCGTCTACCTCCAAGCGCGCCGGCTCGAAGGTATCTCGCTTGCCAACATCGAAGCGACTTTCCCCCGCGCCACCAAATATCAAAACGAAGTCAGCAAGGTCGGGCCGATCTCGCAAGGTCGCCTGAAGAAGACTTTTGCGGATCCTGTGGGCTTTCTGGCCGAATGCACCAGCCAAGTGGATAACACCAAGAACGACCTCACGACGGAACGCCAAAATCTGGTCAAAGCACTCCAAGGTAATGACGCGGTTGCCGACATTCCCCACGCGCAAGAGGCCATCAGTCGCCTCCGCACTTTACTCCGCGTCCTCAAAGCCTGCGGCATCAAAGACCTCGAGGAAGCCAATGCCGAAGTCGTCCAAGCGACAGTCCGCCTCGACGCTGAACGCAAATCGCTGGGTGCCATTAAATCCCTGGAGGTTGCCGCTGACCTGAAATCCTACCTTTCCGCGCTCAGTAATGCCGCGCAAAATACGGCTGATAAATCCGATCTCGGTAAGCGCGCCGCTTTCATCGTCGAGCGATCGGAGTCGTTGCGTACTCTGCCGCGTTCCGCCCTCGCCCCGCGCGTCGCCGCCATGTGGGACCAAGCCCTGAACCCCAATCCTCAAGGCGTCTTCCAACCACCGACCTACCTGGAAACCGAGACCAAAATCCTAAAATCGCTCGCCGACGAAACCGTCCTGAAGTCACTCCGTAAATATAACGTGCTGCTCAGTTCTTCGCAAGGCACGCGTCCGGTGCGGACGGCCTTCATCATCGGAGAACTTTCTCAGGAAAAAAACCTCCTCGGTACCAACGGCATCGAATACATCCTCAAAGGTAAGGAATTACTCAAAGACGGTACCACCGTCGATTCCACCTGGCGTCGCCAAGAATTCAACAACGGCTCCCACCCCGGAGAATACCTTGAAGAGGCTCTGAGTATCCCAGAACTCGACTACCTCCGGCAGTTCGGCCGCTTCCACGATGCCAAGACCGGCAAACTCCTCGAGCCCCTGCTCCGTACCATGGATCGGGTTCGCCGTAATCCATCGACTTTCTTTGAACTTAGAGCGTTCCAACTTCAGGAACTTTATCGCATCGCCAGCCTGCGCCCCGAGGCCTGGGGTTTTATTTTCTCACCCTCCGCCCAACGTGAAGCCGATCAATTAAGACGGATTACGCAAAACACGATGGGCCCCTACGACTTCCTCTTCAAAGAAAAGTGGGCTGACGTCCAAAATGAATTGAAGACCTTCATGCTCCATCAAGCCGGCGCCACTTACGCCGAGGAAGCCCGCTTCTGGCATGCCACTTTCCATAATCTGCGGAATCGTAATTTGATTTACGCCGGCATGATCGGACGAGACGGCAAGCCCGTCTTGCGTGAAACCATCACCGGCACGGCGCTCTACGGGATCGACACCGACGGCCACGCTACGGTTCTTTTCCGGGTCGATGCCGCCGGCGTCACCGAACGTATCGCCGAAGCCGCCCCCCTTTCTCCGCTTCTCCGCTACCCTGGCTCCGTCACCGAGGCCACTCAAGCTGCCGGTATTCCCGCCGGACTCACCCCGCCGGAAGGCGGCTGGGAAGCTCTCTTGCAAGGCCGCGACCTCTGAACCATGTCTTCCCCTTTACAATTCCGTCTGCGATGGAAGGGCAATATCACCGGGCCCTTCCCCTTGGCTCGCATTCATGAGATGCTCCGCTCCGGCGAGGTCAGTCTCTTACACAGCATCGAAGTCAACGAGGGCTGGATGACCGTACGCGACTATTTCCGTTCGGTCGGATTAAATCGCCCCACCCTCTCGTCTGCCCATCCCGCCGACGAAATCTACAACCCGAACGCGGGGCAGCCAACCTCCCCCGGTCCCGGTGGGAATTTTCCTAACCCTCCCGGCGGCTCTTTCTCTTCCAGTCAGAACCCCGCCGAGATCCTCGAACGCCATGTGCGCGAAGGCTATCTGTGGTGTGGCTCGACGTTCCTACTGCCCCCGCTCTTTGCCCTACTGGTCGTACTCTGGATTTTGATTGGACCCGAAACGGCGCCGATCTCGAAATTTGTCCTCTTCACGTTCACGACCATGGTCGGCAGTTTCTTACCGATTATTTTCGTGCGCCGAACGGGCCTCATCCTCGAACAAGAAGGCCTGGGCGAAATCTGCCAAGCGCAGTCCCGCCTCGTCGTCATCTTGGCTGTTCTGGGCCTGTTTTTATGGGAAATTGCGTTTTGGTTTTTATCCCACCCCACGCCCTAACCTTCAATCGGCTTGACGAGTCTGGGACGGCTGGACACTAATCCGTCTCTCGGTTTTAGGTAGTGTAGCTCAGTTGGTTAGAGCGCCGGACTCATAAGCCGGAGGTCGGCAGTTCAATTCTGCCCACTACCACCACCGAGAATTTAACTTAACAACCCAACCAGGCTCGGCGACGCACCTTAGTTCTTCAGGATCGCGGCCACTGGAATATCCCGCCCATCTTTCCACAGCGTCTCTAAGGAATAACTCTTCCGTACGTCCTCCCGGAAGATATGAAAAATAATATCGAAAGCGTCGACCACCGTCCAACCACTTTCTTTTTGCGATTCGGTTCCGCGGGCACGGGCGCCCGCATCATCCAAAGCACGCTCCACTTCGATCCGCAAGGCGCGCAGATGCGGCTCGGAGTTACCACTGGCAACGACGAGGTAATCAGCGATGGAAGACAGCTGGCCCAACTCCAAGACTTGGATTGCATAACCTTTCTTATCGTCAATGGCTTTGACGGCGGCGATTAGATGAGCGGGCAGCTTCGGCAAGGGGACCGACACCGGGACGACAGCTTTGACGAGGTTTTCGGAACGGCCTTTGGCCTTCGGGGTGGCGTACTTGGCCGGCGTACGACGTACCGGCCCTTTGATCGGTTTACCCTTGCCGCGCGATTTGGCAGCAGGCTTGGCGGAGGTTTTTTTCTTGGCGGCGGACATGTCAGGCTTGGTAAAGTGAACGCTCATCGATGTGGCGGCTCACCCCGCTGGGCAAGCCGTTTCGAGATGAATCGCCCCGCTTGATGGCCGCCCGAAGGGCTGTCGAAGAGACCAAAACCGGTGGAGCGGTCAAAATCGTAAGTTTAATCTGCTTGGCCAAGCTGGCCGGCGGCACCGTGGAGATACCATCACGGGCCAGTACCGCAAAATCTACCAGCCGGCAGATTTCTTCCACTTCCTTCCACCGATCAAGCCTGGCCAGCTGGTCCGCCCCCAAAATCCAGACTCGCCATGCGGTCGGGTGCTCCTTCGCGAGTTCTCTGACCGTATCAATCGACCAACTCACACCTTCGCGAAGGGTCTCACGGTCATCTACCACCGCCCAAGGACAATCCGCAAAGGCCAGTTTCGCCATGGCTATCCGATCAGCCGCCGGGGCCAGCGGCACCGCCGAACGCAAAGGCGCTTGGCCAGCCGGAATGATTAGGACTTGATCAAGCCCAAGCTGCTTCCACGCCGCCGTCGCGGCGGCGACGTGTCCGTTATGCGGTGGATCAAAGGTGCCTCCCAAAATGCCAAGCGCGGCGGACATTCCGACATTACGCTGCCAACCTCACACCGAGGCAACCCAAAGCAGGCTTGAGCCCGAGCCCATCCCACGGACTATAGGCGTCTATGGCGTCAGCCTCCCGCTTCCTGCCCATCGGATTCTCCCCCTCCCATGCCATCGCGGTCATCGCCGGCAAGGGTCGCTACCCCGCCCTGCTCATCGAGTCCGCCCGCAGTCGGGGCGCTCATATCAAACTCGTTTCCTTTGACGAAGAAACCGACCCTGCCCTCATCGCCACGTTCTCACCTAAGGATCATCGCGCCGTACCCGTCGGTAAACTCGGCACTTTGCTTGCTTCCCTTGAGGAACTTGGCGTCCAAGGCGCCCTCATGGCTGGCCAGGTGACTCCTCGGAAACTTTTCGCCGGCATGATCCCCGACCTTAAACTGGTCGCGCTCATGGCCTCGCTCCGCGAACGTAACGCCGAGTCTATTTTCGGGGGCATTGCGGCGGAAATCGAAAAGCTTAAGATCACAATGCTCGACGCTCGGGTATTCCTGGACGATCACCTCGCCGCGCAAGGCTGCATGACCGGCTGGAGTTGCGGGATTTCCGACGATGAATTAAATTTTGGGTCGCACATGGCCCGCGAAATGGCGCGACTAGATATCGGCCAATCTGTCGTCACCGCCAAGGGAACCGTGATCGCGGTCGAAGCGTTTGAAGGCACCGATAATATGCTTCGGCGCTGTACTCAGACGGGAGGCAAAGAGATGCTTCTCACCAAAGCCGCCAAGAGCCCGCAAGACTGGCGCTTCGACGTTCCTTGCTTCGGTCTGAAGACGCTGGAAAGTATGGCCGAAGGTGGCGTCAAGAAAGCCGCCCTCGAAACCGATGGCGTGATACTGATTGATAAGCCGCTGGTGATTGAACGGGCCAAGGAACTTGGCATCGATTTGGTGGGCTTCGCTTCGGCTGCGGTTTAAGGTCAGCCTTCGAAAAAATTCCAGGCCGTCACCATCTCCATCAGGAACCACGCCAACAAGAGTGCGAGGGCGATAAGTAACGCGCGGCGGTAACGCATCCAGATGACGGGTTGATCAGCGGCGTGATCGACGATGCCGCGCGAGCTCACCAAAAGGCGAAGTCTAACGTACCAAGCCAGACGCGTCTGCCCAGAGAGGTCTTGGTGCGCATACACGCTCTCCCGGTAGTCAGTCTTACGGAATAGGCTTAAAATCCGACGTAACATCCCCCTGACCCTACACCCTTCACCGACGCTTTACAAGCGGAGGGTCTAGGGGTAATGCCATGGGTGTGAAGACCACCACCCGGTCCCTCCGCTCCCTCAAAGGAGTCCGGCCCATCGTCTGCTTGACCGCCTACGACACCATCACCGCCCGTATCGCCGAGGCCGGTGGCGCCGACCTCATCTTGGTCGGTGATTCAGTCGGCAATACGGTCCTCGGGATGTCCGACACGGTCGGTGTCACCCTAGAAATCATGGTGCACCATTCCGCCGCCGTCACCCGCGCCAAAACCGAACGGCTGGTGATCGCCGATCTCCCCTTCGCCCTCGCCCACGACTCCTTCTCCAAAGTCCTTAAGGCTTGTCGCGAACTCCTCCAACGCGGCGGTGCCCACGGCGTAAAAATCGAAGGCGGCGCTTCGCTCGCTCCGACCATCGCCAAGCTCGTTGACGCCGGCATCCCCGTCATGGGCCACATCGGCATGCTCCCGCAACGCGTCCACTCCGCCGGCTATCGCCGCCGCGGCCTTACGACCGACGATCAGACGAAAATCTTGATCGACGCTCAAGCCGTTGCCGCCGCCGGCGCCTTCGCACTGGTCGTCGAATGCGTCGACGAAGCTTTGACGCCCAAAATTACCAAAGCAGTCACTATCCCCACCATCGGCATCGGCTCCGGACAAGGTTGCGACGGCCAGATTCTCGTCATCCACGATCTGCTTGGTTTCACTTCCAATCCTCCACCTTTCGCCAACCCCGAAGCTAATCTGCAACGGGATGCCATTGCTGCCGTGCAACGCTGGGCCAAAAAAGTCCGCCAACAAAAATCGTCCCAATGAACTGCGTTATCTTTGGAGCCGGTGCTTGGGGTACGGCCCTTGCCATTCACCTCAGCCGTCAAGGACACACGGTCTCACTTGTCCCTCGCCGGCTCGAACAAGCCCTCGCGCTTACCAGCTTGCGCGAGAATATCGATTACCTACCCGGCCATCGCCTGAATGATTCGATTCAAGTCGCCCTTGAACCCATCCCCGCGCTGATGGACGCCGATCTGATCTTTATCGCCTGCCCCTCCAAAGGCCTCGCTGAACTGCTCCAATCTATCGGACCTGCCGTGCGTGCTTCGTCTGCCGTGATGGCGATTTCGCTCTGTAAGGGACTCGATCAATCCACCCTCCGCCGCCCGACCGAAATGATGGCCGCAGCTTTTGGCACGCTTCCCGTCGCAACTTTGAGCGGCCCCAGCAATGCCGATGAAGTCGCCCGCGGTCTGCCTACTGCGCTGGTCCTTGCCGCCCTCCAAGACGATAAGCTCTTACGCGATGTCCAATCCGCCGTGAGCGGTCCTTCGCTCAGGGCTTACACTTCCTCCGACTTAGCTGGTGTTGAAATCGCCGCGACCTTGAAGAATGTCTACGCCCTCGGCGCTGGTCTGTGCGACGGACTTCAACTCGGCTCCAACGCCAAAGCGGCCTTTCTCACCCGTGCCCTCCAAGAAATGATGCGCCTCGGGCAAGCCGTGGGCGGGCGGACCGAAACTTTCCTGGGCCTCAGCGGCGTCGGCGATTTGATGGCCACCGCCCATGGCTCTTGGAGCCGTAACAGAGCCTTTGGCGAACAACTTGCCATCCATCCGCAAACCACGCTCAAGGCCCTGACGACGCGTCGCGACTCGGTCGAGGGCTATCGGGCCACGGAAACCCTTTCCAAACTCGCCGCTCAAAAAGGTGTGGCGACCCCGATCCTTTTTTGTCTTAACGAGATTCTTTTCGCCGGCCTCGAACCGCGCGCCGGAGTGCTCGCCCTGATGACCCGCGATCTGAAGTCCGAGGTTTGATGTCCGCCGACTTCGCCGTCCGTCCCTCCGCTATCCAAGGCCTCGGGCTTTTTGCGCTTCGTAATTTTAATAGAGGGGAACGGCTGTTAGCCTACGCGGGTTCCGTCTCCACGGTCCGACCAGCTCAGACTTCGGCATCGTCCCCGATCTACGCGCTCGAAATTCGGCCTGGGCTGTGGCTCGATGGCTCCGGTCAGGCTAATATCAGCCGCCATGCTAATCATTCTTGCGCGCCCAACGCCGAACTGGTCTTCGTCGACGAAAGTGCCGGCGCCTGGCTGATTGCCCAAGAAAACATCCCCGCGGATGCCGAAATTACCTTTGATTATGGGTTTAATCTGGCCGAAAGCCTCTTCCAGCCCTGTCGCTGCGGACAACCCGATTGCATCGGTTATATCATCGCTGCCCCCCGACGGGCCAGCCTCCGCCGACACCTGCGGTTTTCACGTCCAAGGGATTGACCCAAGGGCGTGGGAGCCTCAGTTTTCGCAGGTCAATCAGTCTATTTCTTCATGAAAAAAGTCGCCCTTACCGAGCTCGATCCCCGGCTCCAAAAACAAATCACCGCCGCTGAACAACAGCTTAAGACCAATCCGCAATATGCTGTGGAGGTCCTGACCGGTATCCTGACTCGCAATCCGGGCTGCATCGAGATCCGGCGCACCCTGCGCTCCGCCCAAAAAAATGTCATGGGTACCAAGAAAGGTCTGTTTGACGGCATCATGGGCGGGCTGACTTCCGGTAAAATTGCCAAAGCCGTCGACGCTGATCCCATCGCCGCTATCGCCGACGCCGAACTGGCTCTCGCGAAAAAGCCAACCGACACCAACGCCAATAAGACTATCGCCCAAGCCGCCACGAAGATTGGCTTCTACGACTTGGCCGCCTTCGCCTACGAGGAACTCGCCGCCAACGACCCGAAGAACGTCCAACATTTCGTCGACCTCGCCAATACTTGGATTGCGGGCGGTGAAAACGACGCCGCCCTCGAAGCCGCCGATAAAGGCCTGCGCATCTTCCCTGGCAATGGCGACCTGCAAGAAGCCGTCCGCAAAGCTTCGGTAAATAAGACGATGAAAAAGGGTAACTGGGAAGATAAGGGCGACTTCCAATCTAAGCTTAAAGACAAAGACGAAGCGCTTCGCCTCGACCAATCCACCCGCACGGTGACCGATGCCGCCACCGCTCTCGAACAAGCCGCCCAAACCGCCGTCAAAATCCAAGGCGAACCCGACAGCTTGGACTTGTACCGCGACATCGTCCGTCAATTCATCTCCGCCGGCGACCTGGATAGTGCCATCGCCTGGCTCCAACGCGGTCGGCTCACCACCATGGGCCGCGCCGACCCCTCCCTCGAACGTCAAGAGAGCGACCTCATCATTCAACGGCTCGAAAAGATTTCGAAGCAGCTTCGCGAAGTCCTCTCCACTAATCCCTCCGACGCCACCAACAAGGCTGCGCTGGAAAAGAACGACCTCGAACTCGCCGACTATCGTCTCAAGACCGCTGGCAGCCTGGTCGAACGTTACCCGAACGATTACGCCTACCGCTTTGACTTCGGCTCCCTCTTGCTCGCCGCCGGTCGCGTCGAAGACGCCGTGCAACAGCTGCAATACGCCCAACGTAATCCGAAGTATCGCCAGCCCTCCCTGCTCGCCCTCGGCAAAGCCTTCGTTCTCAGTAATAAATTCGATATCGCCGTCGAGCAGCTCGTTCTGGCCAAGAGCGAGATTCATATGATGAACGATCTCAAAAAAGACGTCATCTACGAATTGGGCTCAGCCTATGAGAAAATGGGTAAAGCCAAAGAGGCCGTCGACGAATTCAAAATCATCTATATGGCCGACTCCGGCTTCCGTGACGTCGCCAAGAAAATCAACGATTTCTACGAAGGGCAGAAGAGTCCTTCCGCCTAGTCCTTCCTTTTGTTTCTGTCTTTAGCGGCCGTTTCACCGTTCGCTTCCTCCCTCCTGCCCATGGCTCTCACCCCTTTCAAAAGTCACCTTATCGCTGACGTTGGCATCAGCATGGGAGACGAAGGCAAGGGCCGCCTCATCCCCGAAATCGTCCGCGAACTGCAAGCGCTCACGGGACGCCGCGATGCCGTGGGCACCGTGCTCAAGGTCAACGGAGGCGCCAACTCCGGCCACACGGTCGCTGGCCTGAAACTCAATCTACTCCCAGGCGGCGTGGCCGAACATGACGTCGCTTGCCTAGCGCTCGGCTCCGGCGTCGTCGCCGACCCGCGCAAGGCCCTCTGGGAAGCGCTGCCACTCGAGAAGATCGGCATCCCGGTCCTCTCCCGCCTGCTCATCGACGAACGCTGCATGGTGAGCGATGTCGCCCACCGCATCCTCGACCTGGCCTGGGAAGACTACCGTATCAACGTCCTCGGCCACGAAGCCCGTGGCTCCACCGGCCGCGGCATCACGCCCGCTTACGCCGACGAAGTCGGCCAGTTCCAGATCCATTACTCCGAATTCCTCGGCGTGAAGGCCGACTACTCGACCCGCCTTTCCGCTCGCCTCGACCGTGCCTCCGCCATCGTGCGCGATGTGTGTAAACTCGCCCCAGAAAAATGGGCCGGCCTATTTGTCAAACTTTCCGAAGCCGAACTCCGCGCCAACAAGGGTGCCATCGATTCCGTCGTCTTCGCCGCCTCTGAATTCGACTTCACGCAATACGCCGGGCCAACGCCTTTCACTTTCAATCATGCGGCGGTCCTCGCTTCCTACTGGCAAGCTGGCTCCAAGCTGGCCCCCTCGATTGGGGATGTCCGCGAGCGCATCCTAAGCGACCTCGCCGCCGACCGTCGCATCATCGGCGAATTTGGCCAAGCCTACTGGCTCGATAAACGCGCCGGCTTCGCCCCTAACGTCACGGCCTCACATACCTACACGCCCGAGTTCTTCCAGTCCGACGGCATCCCCGTCCAAGCCATCCACACCGTTGGTTGCTGCAAAGCCTACGATACCAAGGTCGGCACGCACGTCTTCCTGACGAAGATGGATGACGCTCACCCTTTGCAAAAAGCCCTCGCGAAATTGGAATTCGGCACCAGCACCGGCCGGCAACGGATGGTGGGCTGGTCCGACCTCGTCGAAAAAGCCGATGCGCTTCGCTACGGTGGCTACGACGATATGGTCCTTAATAAACTCGATGCGCTTTCTCCGCATGGCGAATGGAAGGGCGGCGATCTCCAGCTTTGCACCGGCTACCGAGACTCTGCTGGAAAAATCCACCAAGGCGTACCCCGCAACGACGCCGTCCGTCGCCAACTCCAGCCGATCTACGCCACCCTGCCGGGCTGGACGGCTGACATCACGAAGGTCCGCTCCTACGCCCAACTGCCGCCTGAAGCCCGTCGTTACGTGGCTTTCACGATGGCCGAAATCGTCCGCCTGGCGGCCCGCGGCGGCGAACTCGCCACGTTGCCCAACCTCCGCTATATCGGCGTGGGTCCCGATCCGGAACAGATTATTTCGGATATTCCGTCGACGCGCGAACTGATCAAGCAGGCTTAAGCCTTACCGCGGCTTTCGATGAGCGACCTGGAACACACTTTCGCCCTACCCCTTTGGGCGATTGTCGACGAATCGAAAGTCGAACCTGGCAAATCCGATACCCGCATGCTCGCCCGTCAGCTGGGGCGGTGGTTTAGTCATAACTTCAATATCACCCACAAAGGCACGACCATCGAGGCAGGTCCCGATGGGCCGATTTTCGTGATCGCCGGTATCGCCGAAGCCCATTGGCCGGCGATGATCGCCCTCGCCCAAGCCCAAGCTTGCACGCTGTACCTGGTGCTGCCGATGCCGGATGGAAATTTCCAGCTCAAGCCCCTCGAGGTTCCTCCGCTGCCTTAATCGCACCCGCCGGCTCAGTCTTTCGCGAGGGCCTTGATGGTCTCCAGATGCAATTCCGCGATCTGCTCGAGGCTCAGACCGCCCCACTTGTAACCGCCGGCTAAG
This sequence comes from uncultured Opitutia bacterium, assembly GCA_903850885.1. Classification (GTDB taxonomy): domain Bacteria; phylum Verrucomicrobiota; class Verrucomicrobiia; order Opitutales; family UBA953; genus UBA953. The sequence continues at coordinate 40,812 of CAINMU010000114.1, forward strand.
GCGAAGATGATCGGTATTCGCCGCGTCTTGGCCCAAGCGGCCACCCGCGATTCTCGCTCCTGAATGATAGCCCGCGTGATGCCTTTAAGTCCGCCAGCTTTCTCGTACGTATCCATGCCGGCGTTATAAATCAGGAAGTCGATGCCTTCTAAGAAGGCCAATGCTTTGTCCGTTTCGGCGAGGTAACGCTCGGGGTCCGTGACTAAGGTGGCGAGGTGACGCTGCGGATCAGCAGGTTGCCACACATCATACGAATCGACGCTCACATCCGCCAAGCGCACCCGTGGATGCGCCTGCAAGATGTCGAAGGTACCGCCGCCGAAATGGGCGTCTAAATCCAATAGGCCCACGGTTTTGACTTTCTTTAACGCCACGTGGGCGGCTAAGGCCAATCCGTTCAGGGTGCAGAAGCCCTGCCCGGAATCCTTCCGCGCATGATGTAATCCGCTCGAAAGACTGCCCGAACGACCGTTCTCTAACGCCTCCCTGACCGCATCGCGCATCCCGCCCGTGGACGCCAAGATGCTCGCCAACAAAGGCTCCGACCAGGGACCCACTTCGAGGAAGCCTTTTTTATCTTCGAAGACCGTCTGCAGGTATTCTTTGCCATGGATGACGCTTAATTCTTTCCGACTCGCCGGCTTCGGGGCTTCTAATACGACCTTACCCGCCTTACCGGCTTGGATCAGCTTCGCAACCAGCAGCGACTTGGTCACGGTTTCGCGGGTGCTTTTGACGACGTACGTGGAATCATAATAGACTTTTAAGGGCGGCTTGGCGCCAAGGATTTTGGGCATCAAATTATTACACAATACTTCCTATAAGAGTCAAACTGACCCCTGGCATCGCGATAAAACCCTGACCAAACGGGCCTAATCCTTGGCCTGGCGGACCAGCCTTCGCAGGATCACGGCGGCTTCAGCCTGTCCGGACGGGAAGAAAAATAGGACGTCGCCGCCCGTGTCCTTGTCGATCTCGATGGCATCGCTGTAGACGGTGACATCCAGGACCTTGGCATACTTGAAGTTCAAGCTCTTCAAACTGCCGGTGAAGATGACGCGCTTGGAGGTAAACACGAGGGTGCCCGTATCAATCTTTACGAGACGCTGTTCGGTCTGCCGCTCGACATCATAGGAACCCGCACGATAACGCAAGGGTCCCCAGATTTTTATACTGGTGCCGAACCCGCCGTAACTGCGACGGGTCGTAACCCGCTTGTTAAGACCGAGCTCCACCTGTTGCGTCCAGAAACAACCCTCGTTCCCCAGATCCAGTTCGCAAGGTACCTCCTTGAGCGGCGAACGGCAAAGGGCCCACAGTCGCTGCGCGCTGTCGATTCGGATATTCAATTTATCATCCAGACTAAGGTTGATATCCATCTGCTTAATCTCGGCCGAAAAAGCCGCGTAGGCTGAGGGGTCCATCACCTCGCCACCGTCCTCCTGTTGCATCAAGACCTTGAGCCGATCGTTGAAATAGGACTGTAAGGCATCGTGCATCGCCTCCTTGACCTTCTCGTCCGAAAGGGGGACCTCCTTGCCAAGTAAATCAATCTGCTCCCGTTTCAGCTGCGGCGGGATATCACGCAACAAAACCGTGAGCATGCCGATGCGGCAATAACGGGCAAAGGCTTCGCCATGGAGCGCCTCTGCCGCCGGCGCATCCAGTCCGAAACTACGGGCAAGGTTGCCGAGATCCGCCTTTTCCAACGGATCGAAATAACGGTCGGAAAGGTAGGCCTCGAAGGCCTGGCGATACCACTTGATGAGGTCATCGCGACAACGCTTGCGGACATCGTAGCCGAGCTTCTCACCCAGCGCTAGCCAGTCATCGTCCGAAATCAGGCACTGCGCCGGCATCTTCGAAAGTATATCCCAGACTGCCAGTAGTCCGGCCTGATAACTCTGCCGCCCCAACATGCCGTCCAGGAGATTGGCTCCCTTTTCGGCGGGACGCGGAAACGGCAAGACTCGGACGGAATCAGGCAGGACGGCTAAGGTCAGCCATTCCGCCATCCCGGGCTTCCAATAGTTATCGGTTACCCCCAATTCGGCCGAAGCCAGCTTGGCCCGGACCTCATCCAAGGCCCATGCACCGATTTCGACGCCGGCCCGGGCGATATGGATGAGTTCGGATGACATCGAATTATTTGGTCCCAGCCAGGATGGCTTCACTGACCTTAGCCCCAAGGAAATCGTAGCCTTCACCTTTGAAGTGAACGTCGTTCGGATTCTGGAGCTTGGCGAGATGCGGCGTGATAGCGGCGAACAGGTCATCCGTGGGAATGCCGTGCTTAGCCATAATCTCGGCCGCAATTTTATTCTTTTCGACGACGGAAGCCGCCGTTTGTTTCTGGGCGGGATTATCCGGGATCGGCGTGGTGCTCGCCCAGATAACTTTAGCTCCAGTTTTTTGAAGCCGTTCGACAATCTCTTCCAAGCGCTTGGCATAATCCGCCGCCGGGGTCGCCCGATCATGGATGCCGAAATTGAAATGGATGACGTCCCACTTGCCCTCGCCCAACCATGTCTCGAGATTCTTTAGTCCCGAGGTGGTGGGTCCGCAATTCGCTGGCGCCCGATGGACGTTGGCCTTTCCTTCGAGGGCCTTTCGGGTGGGTTGGGTGTAGCCGCGCGAGACGGAATCCCCGATGAGAAGGATACGGGGAAGTTTTGGGTCATCCTTCACGAAGTCCCAAGCATTCGATTTCCCGGCGATTTTATCCCGCTTATGCAGCGGGAGGTAGAAACTGCCGAGCTGTTGCTGCAGCACTTTCTCCCATGCCTGCTCTTCCGGCGAAAGTTTATCAACCCACGTCTGATAACGGGCATCAACCAAGGTATCCTGCGCGGCCTTTTTCGCCGCAGCTTCCTTGGCGTTCGTCGGCTCCCCTTTCGGCGGCTCCGCGGCGACCAAAAAAAATGATAAACCAAGCCAGGCGATGAGAAGCTTCATGTCGAATATTTGAACGGTTACTTGCTCACGCCGCTCAGGGGATACTCGGTCACCGCCTTCCAAGCGATACCCTGCAAGATACGGTTCACCTTTTCGGCCTCCGGGTGTTTCGCCAAACTCACAGGCACGGGCAGTCCCGTCGGGTTGCGCTTATAGATGACGGCAAAATGGCAATAGGCCGACAAGATCCGAATCTGAACCTGCGGATGTCCCAAGGCGTCGGTGAAAAGTTCGCTCTGCTTGGCCACGCCTGGTAGCTCGCCCTTGATAACCAGGTCGCGTAAGGCCAATACGGCCACACCACAGGGTACGATGACGATCTTCGCCTCAGGTATTTTCTTATTTAATTCGCCGATGTGATCTTCGAATAATTTAAAGTAGGGTTCATTGATCTTCTTGAGTTCCGCCAAGGTCTTGGTGTCCCTGTCGACCACGACGGTCTTGATTTTTTTGAGCCAAAGTTCGGCATCGTCGAACGGCACCCAATTCTGCTGCAGGGTGAATCGGATCTTAGGATGATGCGCTAAGCCAAGTTTGACGAAATTCTCGATGCCATCATCCGGCAGGAAAGTCGGTGCCATGGTGAAGAGCTCCGCCGTACCGGCCTCTAAGATCGGCTTAGCCTTATTCTTACCTTCCGGCAGGTTCCAATGCTGGATGACCTGAGAACCGCCGATCGACGAAATCGCCAGTTGCTTATGCCCCTCGATTTTCGCGGCCTTGGCCATCTCCTCCACCAAAGGCGGCATCCAGACGTGAAAACTGTGTCCGGCACTTAAGACCTTAAGCCCAGCCGGGGGTGCCGCTTCCGCCGCCGAAAAAAGGGGCACGAGCAAGGACAGGCAGGCTAGCAGGATTGGGGTTAATCGCATTTCGCCATCCTTTCGTCCCGCTCGACCCAGTCAACCCTCTGTCGTTTTGTGCGTATTTACTCATAAATCTTCGTCATAGCTGTCTGCCACCGCCGCCGAAGCACTTCCTATTAGCAAAGTTAATGTCTCACTTGGGTTTAACCATCGGGTCTTAGTTCTTTAAGAATAACAGCCCAAACGGTCCATTGCCTCTGCGCAAACCGACCCAAAAGGCCCTGTTTTACTTATGACTTAATAAAGACATAAAGTGGGCATCAACGAGATACAGAGAGGTTTTTATCTTTGATAGACGCGACGACCCGGGAGCCGAATATCTCCCTGTATCATGAAAAAGAAACGTAAATCCAACGAACCCCTCAGCCAAAATCGCAACCTGCTCCGGTGGGTCGAAAAAATGGCCGACCTTTGCCAGCCTGCGCAAATCCACTGGGTCGATGGCAGCCAAGCGGAATACGACCAATTATGCGCCCAGATGGTCGAACAGGGTACGCTCACGAAGCTTAACGAAAAGCTCTGGCCCGGATGCTTCTACGCCCGCTCCGACGCTTCGGATGTCGCCCGCGTCGAAGATCGCACGTTCATCTGCTCCCAATCCCGGGAAGCCGCCGGCCCCAACAACAACTGGGAGAACCCTTTCGAGATGCGCCGCAAGCTGCGCGGGCTTTTCACCGGCTGCATGGCCGGCCGCACGATGTACGTCCTGCCTTTCAGCATGGGTCCCGTCGGCTCGCCGATGGCGCAATTGGGCGTCGAGCTAACCGACTCTCCTTATGTGGTCATCAATATGCGCATCATGGCGCGGATCGGCCTGCCGGTTTACGCTGAGATCGATCGCGGCCACCAACGCGTGGTGCCGTGCCTCCACTCCGTCGGTGCTCCGCTGCGCAAAGGACAGAAGGATGTGACCTGGCCCTGTAATAAGGAAAAATATATCGTCCATTTCCCGGAGTCTCGCGAAATCTGGAGCTTTGGTTCCGGCTACGGCGGCAACGCGCTGCTCGGCAAGAAATGCTTCGCCCTGCGTATCGCCTCCAACATGGCCCGCGACGATGGTTGGATGGCCGAGCACATGCTCATCCTCGGCGTCGAAGATCCTCAAGGGGAGAAGACCTACGTGGCCGCGGCTTTCCCAAGCGCCTGCGGTAAGACGAATTTCGCCATGCTGGTCCCGCCGCCTTCCGTTCAAGCCCAAGGCTGGAAGGTGACGACGCTCGGCGATGATATCGCCTGGATCAAACCGAGCGCCGATGGTCGGTTGCATGCGATCAATCCCGAAGCGGGCTTCTTCGGCGTCGCCCCCGGAACTTCGAAGTCGACCAACCCGAACGCGATGGCGACGCTTTCACGTAATACGATTTTTACCAATGTCGCCCTGACTCCCGAAGGGGGCGTCTGGTGGGAAGGGATGACCGAAACGCCTCCGCCTCGCCTGACGGACTGGCAGGGGCAACCGTGGACTCCAGCAATCGCCCAAGCTACGGGCGCCAAGGCCGCGCATCCGAATTCCCGCTTTACCGCCCCGGCCTCGCAATGTCCGACGATCGACCCGGATTGGGAAAGTCCCACGGGCGTCCCGATCAGCGCCATCATTTTCGGCGGTCGCCGCGCCACGACCATCCCGCTCGTCTATCAAGCCTTCAACTGGAGCTCGGGCGTTTACATCGGCGCTACGATGGGCAGCGAGATGACCGCGGCCGCCGCCGGTACGGTCGGCAAGGTCCGCCGCGACCCCATGGCGATGCTACCCTTCTGCGGCTACCACATGGGTGATTACTTCCGCCACTGGATCTCGATGCAGAAAAAGATCTCCGAGACCCCCCGCATCTTCCACGTCAACTGGTTCCGCAAAGACGCCGAGGGTAAATTCATTTGGCCCGGCTTCAGCGATAATATGCGCATCCTCAAATGGATCGTCGCCCGTGCCCGCGTCCGCGCGCTGGCACGCGAAACTCCGATCGGCTGGATGCCTCGCTACGAGGACATCGATTGGACGGGACTCGATTTCTCAAAAGAACACTTCGATGAGCTGCAATCCTTCGACCGGCAGGCCTGGCGAGCCGAAGTCATGGCCCACGAGGAACTTTTCCTCGACCTCCACGACCGCCTCCCCAAGGAACTCATCTACGAACGCGAACTTCTGATCTGTCGGATGTAAGCGCCTCCCCTCCCCATGCCCACGCTCTCCCCAGCTTTCGACGGACCGTGGCGCCTGCTCCTCCTCTCCCTCGCTCTCATCTTCGGCGGAGCCTGGCTGGCGAATCAGGTGCAGACCGACGGGGGCAACGTCGAGGTCACGGGCTTTCGTCTTCCGACGGTCAACGGTCAATGGGTACAGTCTGATATCTTCCGCCCCGGCACGGCCACGGCTTCGCATCCCGCCCCGGCCGTCGTGATTTGCCCCGGCTTCGAACGCAGCAAGGAGACGCTCGCTTCCTTCTCCCTTGAGCTGGCACGTCGCGGCTTCGTCGTGGTGACGATCGACCCCTATAATCAAGGGGCTTCCAGTTCCACCCGCGAACGCCGCTCCGCCACCAAGGAAGGCTACGGGCTCATTCCGATGACGGAATTCCTTCACGGTAAAACGGGTCCAGACTTCATCGATCGCACCCGCCTCGGCGCCCTAGGCTATTCCGCCGGTGGCAATGCGGTCCTGCAATCCGCCTCCGAATTCGGCTCCCGCCAAGCCAACCTACTCCGACGTGCGACCCGCCTCGACTCCGCCAGCGGCCGAACGGTGACGACTCAAGAACGCGCCGAAGCGGCCGAACAGAATCTTTTGTCCGCGATCTTCGTCGGTGGCTACGTGCTGACGATGAAGCCGGAGCTTTTCTCCACGGTGAACGCCAACGTGGGCATGGATTACGCCCGCTCCGACGAAGGCGCCTTCCGCAATCAAGCCGGCAATGCCGATATGCGTACTGCCGCCGAAGCACTCGCTTTAGTCAATTCGGCCCGCGCCCCCGCCGATGCACTGACGTCGCTCGAACTCAGCCACGCCTACGGCGCCATCGATGAAGGCTCCTACCGGATCGTACATAACACGCCGGGGTTACATCCGCTCCTCCCCTACGACGCGCGCTTCGTCGCCCATGTCCTCGATTTCTTCTCGATCGCACTTTCTCCACCGCATCCTTTGCCGTCGTCCGCTCAGGTCTGGAAACTTCATGAGCTGGCCACTTTGCTCAGCCTGCTTGGAGCATTTATTTTTATTATCCCAGCCTGTGCCTTGCTACTCCGGAGCCGTTGGTTCCTGGCGGTGCGTCGTCCGTTGCCGCCCGCCCTTCCCGCCCCGGACACCCAAGGCCGCCGGCTCACTTGGGTGCTCTTTTTGCTGTCCGCACTGATTGCGGCGTCCCTCTTCATGCCTCTGGCCCAAGCCACTGCCTCCGTTTTTCCCGCGGCCAGTTCCAATCAACTGACGTGGTGGTTTCCTCAACGGATCAATAACGCCCTACTGCTCTGGGCTCTCGCCAATGGGCTCATCGGGTTACTGCTCTTCGGGCTATCCTACCGCTTCCACGGCCGCCAGCGCGGCGTCAGGCCCGAAATGTGGGGCATGTGCCTCACGGGTCGTGAACTCGCCCACACGGGCCTCCTCGCCCTTACGGTCCTCGGTCTTTTCTACGCGCTGCTGTTCAGCTGCTACGGCCTCTTCCATACGGATTTCCGTTTTCTCTTCGTGGCCGCTACCGCCTCTTTTCCTCCTAAAATGCTGCTAATCGCTTTGGAATACATTCCGGTTTTCTTCATTTTTTACTTCGCGAATTCTCTCCGGGTCAATGGTGCCAACCGGGTCGCAGGTCATAGCCGCTGGCGAAGCGGATTGTTCAGCGCTCTTGGCAATACGCTCGGGCTCATCCTGGTGCTTGGTTTGCAATATTCCTACATCGGGATCACGGGGCAGCCCTTCTGGACCGACGGCTGGCTTTACGTCAATCTGCTCTTCGGGGTCATCCCGATGATGTTCCTGCTGCCTTACCTTCATCGTATTTTCTTCGAGCTCAGCGGCCAAATCTGGCTGGGCCCGATGATCACCTGCCCGCTCTTTGTCTTCATGATGCTGACGAGTAACGTCTGCTACCTGCCGCTGGATTGACGCTTTTCAGCCTCCGGACTTAATAATATAACGGGTGGGGCTGGGTTTTATATTACACCCAAGCGGAGGGGATGCGTAAAGGGTCGCAAGGCTCCACGGTTTCCCCTGACTGCATGCCACCCCCCCTTATGCGTTCGTTCCTGCTTTCACTCGGTCTGCTAAGCCTCGTCGGCCACCCCGTCCGCTCATCGGCCGAAGACGCCCGTCTGGCTCCGCTGAAAAACCTCAACAGTTATTTCCCCTTCGCCGCCCCGAAATCCATCCAAGAGTGGGAACCGCGCCGCGACTTCGTCCGCCGGCAATTACTCGTCTCCCAAGGGCTCTGGCCCATGCCGACCAAGACGCCGATGAACGCAGTGATCCACGGTAAAATCGACCAAGGCGATTACACGGTGGAAAAAGTCTATTTCGAAAGCGCTCCAGGCTTTTTCGCGACCGGAAACCTCTATCGGCCGAAAAACATCAACGGCCGCATCCCCGCCGTGATTTTTCCGCACGGGCATTGGACCGACGCCCGCTTCCTCATCCAACCGGAAAAACATGTCCGTGAAGAAATCGCCTCGGGTCAGGAACGTTTCGAACAAGGCGGCCAATCCCGCTTCCAATCGATGTGCGTCCAGCTCGCCCGCATGGGTTGCATCGTGTGGCAAATCGATGCACTTAGTGATTCCGACTCCATCCAATTCTCGCCAGCCATCATTCATAAGTTCGCCAAGCAACGCCCGGAAATGAACACGGTGGACCAATGGGGTCTCTATAGCACGCAAGCCGAAGCCAATCTGCAAAGCGTGATGGGCCTGCAGACGCTCAACCTGGTCCGAAGCGTCGACTTCCTGCTAACGCTCCCCGAAGTCGATCCCGCTCGTCTCGCGGTGACGGGTTCCAGCGGCGGCGGCACGCAGACGATGCTGCTCGCAGCGGCCGACCCTCGCCTCGCCCTCTCCTACCCGGTGGTGATGGTCAGTACCGGCATGCAAGGCGGCTGCTCCTGCGAGAACGCCACGCTCCTCCGCGTGAACTCCGGTAACGTGGAGATCGCGGCGCTCTTCGCCCCCAAACCCCAAGGCATGAATACGGCCAATGACTGGACGAAAGAAATGGCGACCAAGGGATTTCCCGACCTGCAAGCGCTTTACCAACTTTACGGTAAAAAATCTTTCGTCACCCTCCAACGCGGCGAACATTTTCCCCACAACTATAACGCGGTAACCCGCATGGGCTTCTACGCCGTGCTCAACAAGCACTTCAAACTCGGCCAACCGGAACCGGTCATCGAACGCGACTACGCCCCGCTGCCTAAAGAAAAATTGGCGGTCTGGGATTCCGCCCACCCCGCCCCGAAAGCCGGCGATGCTGAATTCGAACGCCACCTGCTCCATTGGCTGAAATCCGACGCCCAAGCCCAGCTCCTCGCGGCGGCGAAGTCCGCCGAAGGCCGTGAGCACACGCTGCGACCGGCCGTCGAAGCCCTCATCGGTCGTTCTTTCACCCAAGCAGGTAAGGTCGAGTTTCCTAACGCCAGCACGCAGTGGCGCGATTCCCACTTCCGGACGCAAGGGACGCTCGTCAATCAATCCTATGGCGAAGAAATCACCATCGATTGGCTCCAACCTACCAACTCCACGGGCGAAGTCGTCATCTGGCTCGACGATTCCGGCAAAGGCGCCGCCCGCCTTGCCGATGGTTCGCTCCGTCCTGAGATCGAATCGCTCATCGAGCGCGGCATCGGTATCATCACGACAGATCTATTCCTTCAAGATGACAAGACGCTGAAACAAACCCGCGTCGTACCTGGGCCTCGCGAAGTGCCCGCTTATACGTTCGGTTATAATCATGCGCTCTTCGCCCAACGCACGCACGATATTCTCTCGATCGCCGGCTATCTACTTTCTCCACGCGACTCCTCCCAGCCTGCCGTGAAGAAAGTCTCGCTGGCTGGCTTCGGTCGCCTCGGCCCCATCGCCGCCGCTGCTCGCGCCGTCGCCGGCTCCGCCATCCACCGCGCCGCCATCGATACCGGTGGCTTCCGCTTCAGTCAGCTGTTGGACTATCGCGACCCGATGTTCCTCCCCGGTGGCTCCAAATACCTCGATGTCCCTGGGCTATTATGCTTAAGCGCCACCCACCCTCTCTGGGTCGCCGGCGAAACCGATCAAGCCCTCTTCCCCTCCGCGACCTTGCACACGAGCGCCAACGACTCCAAGGCCGCCGCCACGCTGTGGTTGCTTAAATGATAGATGGACGAATTTTACCCGACCCCTATTCCCTTACTTTCCTCCCCCATGTCTAAGTTTCCTTTCGCGCTCTCTGGCTTAGCCGACGAAGCGGCCGATGATATCGACGGCCAGATTCTCGCCCAAAAGACCCTGGGCTGGCCGGCCATCGAATTGCGGTTGCTTAAGGGCAAACAGGTCTGCGGCCCCGCGACTTCTGATGAAGATTTCTCGCGGGCGATGGATAAGATCGAGGCCGCTGGTCTTACCGTCTCATCTTTCGGCTCAGCCATCGGCAATTGGGCTCGTCCGATCACCGGCGATTTCGATATCGATCTCGCCGACCTCCGCTTGCTCATCCCACGCATGCAACGTGCCCGCACGAAATTCGTCCGGACGATGAGCTGGGTCCGGGGTGACTTTTCCGACGATCAATGGCGCGAGGAAGGTCTTCGTCGCTACCGGATCATGGCCCAGATGGCGGCCGACGGCGGCATCACGCTGTTGCACGAAAATTGCGAAGGTTGGGGCGGGCATAGCGCCGCCAATGCCAAGGCTTTCATGGAAAGCCTGAATCATCCTCACGTCCGCTACCTCTTCGATATCGGTAACACGGTCTCTTACAGCCAAGACACACTCGAGTTCTATCGCACGATTCGTCCTTGGATCGCCTACGTCCACGTGAAGGACTGCCGCTACCACCCCAAGGGCGAAAAATCGAACGACTTCACCTACCCCGGCCAAGGCGAAGCCAAGCTGCGCGAGGTGCTGACGGATCTCATCCGCACGGGCTATACCGCCGGCATCACCATCGAGCCTCACGTCGCCAATATCGTCCACCTCGGTGCCGATGCCGCCCAAGCTTCACCGCAAGTCCGCTTCGATTCGTACGTCCGCTATGGCCGGGAACTCGAAAGCCTTCTGACGTCCATCCGCTGAAGGCGGAGCAAGCCCGGTCGGTCACTTCAGGACCTTGGCCGCGTACGCTCTTAACTGCTTAACTTCTTCGTCAGGCAGTTTTTCGTGCCATTCGACCTTGGGTTCTTTGACGCCGTAAAGGGTGCCGTAAAAAACCAAACCGGCCAAATAGCTGCCGTTGAATTCCGGATGTGAATTGTCGGAGCGGTGCAAGCGGATCGGCTTAGCTGAGCTATAATTCAACTCCCAAGCATCCCCCACGGGCACGACCGTGGCTTTATTATCCTTTGCGACCTGGCCATACCATTTACGCAGCCGCGCCTGCATGTCCTTCGGATTGGCCCCTACCGCAGCCGCATCCTTGGCGGTCTTTTCATTCGTCCAAAAATCTGCATGCCGTGCCCAGGTCTCATAAAAGTAGATTTTCGCCTTGGGACTTTTTTCCCTAACCAGCTTGCAAAGTTCCGCCGCGCTTTTCACGAAATGATCCCGAGATTTCATATCTTTCTCCGATAAAGCGGGCTCTTCGCTCTGCCCCTGTAAAACGACGATATCCCAATTACCCTCCGCCATGAGCGCCAAGCTGGGCTCTTGCGTCAGCTGCTGCCTCAGCGTCTGGCCTCCGGGAGTCGCTGACTTCACGACCGGGACCTTACGTCCGGAGCTTTTGACGATTTCGGTAAAGATATCAGGCAGTTTATTTACGCCCGTGTAACTATTACCGATAAACAAGACCCGGCGAGGCTCTTCCGCCATCAACGCGACCCCTGACATCAGCAGCGCCAGGCACCAACTACCGGGGTTATATTTCATCCCTTTTTGATAGCCGACTGACCTGCCACTTCAATCTCAACCTTACGGCACCCCACGCCAGCAGCCTACCGTCACCCCTTACTCACCATGAGGGAAGCGCCATACACGCGGCCGGAAATGATCACCCGCACGCCCTCGTGCGTCGAATGCTCGCGGTGACGATCATGGCTGCTGCTCCAACTCGTCAGGTTGCCAGGGCGATGCTCGCGTTCATCTTTCCGCCCCCACGCATGCGCGCATTCGATCAAGGCCAAAGTCGTGATTAAAACAATTTTCAACACGGGAACCAGTGATGAATAGTTCATGGGGATATATTCTAAATATTAGACCCTGCTCGCAACGGGAAGTTGCTCGTTAGGGTAAAATCCCTAAGCACCTTAAAATTAAATTAAGTCCGAAAATATTAATCAGGGATGAAGTCTCAACGTCTGGCTCTCAAGGTAGGGATGCGATGACATCGCATTCGCTGTAAGGTATTCATTCTCAGGTTGCAGGTGGCAGCCCCGGGCAACGGGTGGCAGGATTAATCTCGGGTCTCAGGTAGGGCTGATCACCCTTGATCAGCCGCGGTTGAGCGAGGGCGCTCAACCCTACCCGATGCATCTTGCCGCCACCCGCCACCT
>CAINMU010000115.1 GCA_903850885.1 uncultured Opitutia bacterium
GTGGGCCTGTTTGCTGACGATGAATAATTTGCGTTCAAAGTCCTGATCGGTGGCGCAAGAGGCAGGGCGACCGATGAAAACTTGGCGGACGCAGGGTTCGCTCTTGACGGCAGTCTGGCCGAGGGTGGTGTTACGGGTCGGGACGGTGCGCCAGCCGAGGAGGCTAAGCCCTTCGGCTTGCAGCAACTCGACGAACACGCGTTCGCTTTCGGCGCGAATCTTGGCGTCTGGGGAGAAATAGAGCATGCCGACACCGTAGTGTCCGGCCTTTGGCAGGGTAGCGATGCCGGCGGCCGGGGCTACTTTGGTGAAGAAACCATGCGGGAGCTGGAGCAGGATGCCCGCGCCGTCGCCCGTATTGGGTTCGCAACCGCAGGCGCCCCGGTGATCGAGATTTACCAGAATGGTCAGCGCTTGCTGAATGATGTCGTGGGAACGTTTGCCCTTCATCTGGCAAACGAAGCCGACGCCACAGGCATCATGCTCGAACTGGGGGTCGTAGAGACCCTGTTTTTCGGGAAGTCCGGGATTCTTCATTTCTGGTGTAGGGAAAAAGGCTTAGAAAGTTACGGGGGGTGGTCGAGATCCACCAGAGGCGGCGGAGACAGCCATACGGAGGTTAAATCTAGTGAACAATAATCCCCCCCTGTCAAAGGCAACTTAACGATAGGCGGACGGCTCGTTTAGGCGGGTGCCGGCTGCGGGGTCGACGTCTCGGCGAGCGGCTCCTGCTTTTTAATAAAGATATGACGATAAATCAGCCAATCGCAGGGTTTTTTGGGCGGGATTTCGCCACCGAACCGGTGAGCGCAGTCCGTCTCCCTTGACTTTGTTTCCAGCCCGCTCGACTTACTTACGGCTATGAAAGCCGACAACGACCTTTACCGCCAATTACGCGAGTTGCCGGCGGCCCAGCTTTGGAATGAAGAGGTGCCCAAGTTCAACCTGCTCGGGGCCAAGGAGCGCAACCAGCAGGTGGCCCTCGTCCGGGCCGTCGGGGTCGTCTTCTCGACCTCGCGCAACCCCGAAATGAAGGCGGCCGTCAAAGCCTGGATGATCGGGCTGTTGCAGGACCCCTCCGAGAAAATCCGTCGCTACGCCACTGCGGCCATTCCCAAATTAGGGGGAGATGAGGCCTCGGAACAGAAACTCTTGGACATCTTACAGACGACCGAAGTGGAGCGGGAGAAGAAAAAGGTCGCCTCCGCTTTGGAGAAGATCGGCGGGGGCGGCGACACTCAAGGTGGTGGCGCAATCCGGCGAAAAATTAGTCAACGAACAGAAATTACGGGCCAGCGTGGCCCGCCAAGAAAATGCCGGTTCGGTGAAAATGGAGACGGTCCTCCCCAAGCAGCCCGGCTTGAAGCTACACCTGCGTTGCCGGATGGGCTTAGAGAATATCGTCGCGAACGAAGTGCGCGAAGCCGAGGCCCAACGGGGTAAGTTCCGGGTGGTCGAGGTGCGCGGTTGCTGCGTGGTCATCGAGCCCAAGGAGGCTTTTACTTTAGCCGAACTTTATAAACTGCGTTGTTTTGATACGGCCAGTTTCGTCTTGGGCTTGGTGCGCAATCCGGAATCCGTCGTCGCCTTGGAAGGCTTGGCGAAATTGGTGGCCTCACCTTTGACCGAAAAACTGATGAGTGTGCTGACCGATGGCGCCTTGCGTTACCGGCTGAGTATGTTGGCCGAGGGTAATCATGATGTCGCGGTCGAGAAGGTCACGACCCTGGCCTATCAGTTGAACCCCAAGCTATTGAACGATGCTCGCGAGGCCCCGTGGTCCATCGACGTGTTATTTAATGAAATTAGCGCTTCGGTTGAATTGCGCCCGAAGATCAGCCCGAACCCTCGTTTATATTATCGGACCGATGTCATTAATGCCGCTTCGCATCCGCCGCTCGCGGCCTGCCTCGCCCGTCTGGCCGGCCGGATGCCGCACGAAATCGTCTGGGACCCGTTCTGCGGTTCGGCCTTGGAGTTAGCTGAAGTTGCCTTGATGGGCGGAGTCGATCAGGTGATCGGTACCGATATTGATCCGGAGGCTCTGGCAATCGGTCAGAAGAATTTCGCTGCGGCGAAGATCGCCGGCACCAAGGCCGCGTTCTACGCCTGTGACTTCCGGGACGTCGCCAAGATTCCCGAACTTGACCGGGGTAAAGTATCTTTGGTGATTTCCAATCCACCGCTGGGTCGCCGCATCCGGGTACCTAACATGCACGGGCTCTTTGCGGATCTTTTCCGATTGTCCTCTGAAGTGCTCCGTCCCGGTGGCCGCTTGGTCTTCGTGAATCCGTTGCGGCTCGAATCGACGGATCCCACCCTCCGTTTGGAAACCCGTTTTGCGGTGGACCTCGGCGGTTACGAATGCCGCGTCGAAGTCTATCGTAAGCGCTAGGTATAAACGGAAACAGCCCGCGACCGGGTGGGCGCGAGCTGGTAACTTCTCAAAGGGTGGAGGTGGCGGGAGTCGAACCCGCGTCTTCCTATCCTTACGTCGTAACTTCTACATGCGTAGCTTCATCATTGATCTCGACCGCGTTTGGAGATGAGCACCCGTGCGGCCTATCTGTATTCTCACTTACCCTGGAGATAACAACTAGAGGAGGGGATCGCCCACGTTAACCAAGCTGATCCAAGGCTGTAGGCGTACCCTGGGGCTTGTCGCAGTACTTAGGCTGCGAGCGCGAGAACGTTGTCGTTCTCGAACGTGATGGTGTTTTTAGCAGTTATAGTGCTGCCAGTTGGATTTAAGAGGTTACTGACTACCCTCTGCATGCCGTCGCGATATCTTGATTGGAATCGAATCCGGAACACCCCCGAAATGGTTAGTCGGTCATTATCGGGTCCGACTGAGAAGGAACATTCATCATTGTCCACGATAACGGTGGGAAGTCAAGGGAAGGGGGTAATGCCCCTAAACCGCATTTTTCTCTTTCCTAACCGACCTTATGTCGGTGGGGTGTTGTCGGTATGAATGTATTTTCCGCCGATGTCGCGCTGGCCATCGCCCGCTTAGGCTTATTGATTTTACTGGGTTGGTTTTTGGCCCATCGCAGCTGGGTCGGTCCGCATGCCCGCCAACCTTTGATGCGTCTGGGGCTGTGGGTTTTCTTTCCGGCGATGATCTTCGATCGGGTCAGCAGTAATCCGCTGATTCATTCGGGTCCGACCGCCTTGCTCTATTTAGGCGCGGGTTTCCTCATGATTATCGTCGGGATTTTGGTCGGGCGAGCGGTCGCCGCTTTGTTTCGTTTTCCGCCGGGCGATGCGAAACGAACTTTTGCCTATGCATCCGGCATCAATAATTTCGGTTACCTGGGTATTCCGGTGACCGCGGCGCTTTTCGACCAAGACGTCGTCGGGGTTTTATTGGTACACAATGTCGGGGTCGAAGCGGCGGTCTGGACGTTCGGGGTCGCGTTTCTTTCCGGCGCCCCTCCCGGTAAGAGCCTCAAGCAACTTGCCCAGCCCATGACGGTGGCGCTCGCGGTAGCGCTTGCCATCAATTTTGCGGGTCTGGGTGAAACCACGGCGATTCATTTCGCCGGCCAGTTCTGTCACACCATTGGCGAATGCGCCATCCCGATCGGGACTATCCTGACGGGCATCTATCTCCATGAGACCCTGCAAGGGTTTAAGTTCATCGCCGATGCGCGGGTGACTTTCGGCGTGATGGCCGTCCGCTGGTTGGTGATGCCCGTCATTTTGCTCAGCGTGGCCTGTTGGTTCATTCCCGACCCCGCGCTCCGGAAGGTCATGATGGTGCAGGCGGCCATGCCGGCAGGTATTTTTACGTTTCTCATCGTTGAGCTTTATAAGGGGGATGTCTCGGTCGCTCTGCGAGTGGCGGTCGTGACCGTCGCGTTCTGCCCGCTGATCACTCCGCTCTGGCTTTACGTCGGCTCCCGTTGGCTCGGCTTGTAATTTTCGCCGTTTGCATCTCCCGCTTTACACGCTCCCGAGTTGAGGCTAATTTTCATCTCACTATTTTTGTGCGTTCGACCTTGTTAATCATTCCCAGCTTGGCCCTCTTGGTGGGTTGCGCGGCCTATGTGGAGAAAGGACCGCGGGTTCGTTCCGCTAATATCGAAGGAGATTACGAGATGGTGAGCCGCGTGGCGGCGGCTTCGGCCGAGGATCAGCCCAACGATGCTTTGGTTTGGAAACTGGAGGAGGGTGCAGCCTTACGCGCCCAAGGGGATTTAAAAGGTAGCATCAAGGTCTTGGAAGAAGTGGAAGACCGACTCCGGGCGGAAGAAGGGCGACCTGACTTTTCGCTGGCCGGCGAAGGTTTGGCCGCGTTTTCCAATAACTACGCCCAAGCCTATCGGGCCAAACCGTATGACCGGATTTACGCTTCCACCTATCAGGTGCTGAATCACCTCGAGTCAGGCAATCGCGCTGCGGCCCGTGTTTCCGTGAATCGCCTGCGCTTCGTGCAGGAGACTTTTGGGTCCGGCATTCTTTATCAGAAAGAAATCAAATCCGAAAGATATGACCTCGCTAAAGCGACCCAAGATGACCGCACCCAGGAAGGTCTTTCGATTATTAAAGAGGAACTCGATGGTCTGACGCCGGGGGCCGCCTACGACGACGCGTTCAGCCATTGGCTCCAAGGCTTATATTTTTTCCGGATGGGAGACGGTGCCAGCGATCTGGAAAGAGCCCGCAAGGAATTTACGGCCGCCCATGCTTTGACCAAGGGTTGCCCTACGATCGAGGCTGACCTCGCTGAATGTGAGGCGGTCTTGGCCGGCGGTGCGCCGACGACCCGCGTCGTCTATGTCATTTCCGAAACCGGCAACTGTCCGGAATGGCGGGAGCAACGCGTGGACATCCCGCTCTTCGTCGTCGCGTTGCGCGTGCCTTATGTTTCGGTCGCCTTGCCGGCCCTGCGACCCGTGGGTTACGATTATAAACTGCGCGTCCAATTGGAGGGCAAGCCGGTGGCTTTGGCCCTGGCGTCCCGGACCGAGGGGCTGATCGCCAAGCATTTTGAGGCCGCCTTGCCGGGCATCAAAGCCCAGGCTTTTACTTCGGCGGCGGTGAAGGCCACCGCGAGTTATATTCTTAATAAATCAGCGGAAGTGTCGGCTAATCGGCAAAATATTAGTTCCGGGGCGGCGCTTTTCGCCCTGGCGACCAAGCTTGGGACCGCGGTCTACACCGTTGGCACAACTAAGGCCGACCTTCGGAATTGGAGCGGTTTACCCGCCCGCTTTTCCCTCGCAAGGGTGACGGCCCCGGTGGGCGCTTCTTTGACGATTCCCGGCCACCCCGAACTCTCTTTAAACCTACCGGCGGGCAAGGTTCTGCTTGTAAGCCTCAAGAGCACAGGGGAAAATAAGCCCCTCACCTTACGCTGCACGACTCTCGTCCCATGAACAAACTCCTCCCTCTGCTCGCCCTCGGCTTTCTGGCCGGTTGCACGTCGGTCATCAACACCGGCGACAAAATCGAACGCGCCTTGACGCCGCCGGATGCCGTCAACTACGCGACCACGCGTCCCGAGGGTGGTTTCTCGACGCAGATCAACGATAACCGTTTCGGCAATAAGCTCGAATTGCTGGCGGCCCGTAAATCGAAGACCGCGGGCGGCTTCACGCAGGTTCAATTTGATTTACGTAATGGTTCGTACCTCGGCCAGACCGCGAACGTTAGCTTTGAGTGGCTGGCGGCGGATGGTTCGGTCACCGAACGCCAAGGTAATTGGATGGTCACTCCTTTAGAGCCAGGGGCCTTGACCACGGTCACCGCGACCGCGCTTAAATCCACGTCCGCCGAATGCCGCCTACGCGTCATCTCTCGCTAATTTATCCCCATGAACAAAATCTCCCTCCTCGCTATGGCCGCGCTGATCGTCGGCTGCGACACCCCTGCCAGTTATAAGGATTCCGAAGGGCGTCAGCTCGTCGTCAGTCTCGAGAAGATCAACATCCAGGATTTCGCCACGGCCGGCAACGCGATGTTGCAATCGATGATCACGTCCCCGGCCTTTAACGCCGCGGGCGCCTCGCCCGTTTTACAAATTGGGCAGATCACCAACGATACCGGAACGAATTTCGATACGAGCGTCTTGCTTTCCAAGATGACCGTGCCCCTGGTCAATGCCGGTCGGGTTACCTTGATCGAAAGCGACGCGGTAGCGAGCGCCGCCCGCAAGAACGCCGGATCCAGTGCGAAGGTTCCCCAGCCTGATTTTGTCCTTTCCGGTAAGATCCTTGAGGATCGTTCGAATGCGGGCTCCACCCGGCAGTCATCCTTTATCTTTCAACTTACGCTCGTCGAAGTGAAGCGCAGCGTCGCCATCTGGAAGGATGAAAAGATCGTGACCAAGCAAGGCTCCAAGAACTCGGTCGGCTTCTGATAAACCCTCGCCAGTCAGCCTGCCATCTACCAACCTGCTTCTTCTTAAGGAGATGCAGGTTGATTTTTTAATCGTTGGACAAGGCTTGGCTGGCTCGTTGCTCGCCAAGGGGCTGCGTGCCCGCGGCAAAACGGTGCGCGTCGTCGATGATGGTTGGAAGTCTTCCGCCTCACAGGTGGCCGCAGGGCTGATGACGCCGTTGACCGGCCGTCGTTTCACCCTGACGAAAGATTACCCGCAATTATTTGCCACGGCCCGCCAGGCGTTGACCGTCGCGGAGGTCTTCCGTCCGCTGGATGTTTACCGGATGTTCGTGGACGAGGAACAACGGTCGAAAGGCCTGAAGCGAGCCGAGTGCGGCAGCTGTCAGCCATTTATCCGAAAAATCACCCAACATCACGGTGAGTTCGATGCGAGCCTGACCGATGCTTTCGGCGGTGCCATGATGCAGGGTGCGTGGGTTGATCTGCCTAAGCTGCTGGCCGATGCTCGCGCCGAACTTAAGGCCGCTGGTTGCATGATAGAGGATATTTTTGAGCCCGAAGAGATGCGGGATCATCCTGCTGACATCGCATGGAAGGGGGTCAGAGCGGGTGGCATCATTTTCTGTGATGGGTATAAATCGGCCCTTCGTGGCCCCTTTAAGGATCTGGCTTGGCAGCCCGCCAAAGGAGAGGCCTTAAATATCACCTCCAATGCCCCGCAAGGCGCTTTTATCCTTAATCGCGAGGGTTGGGCCTTGCCGCTCGGCGGCGGCCGCTGGCGGACCGGTACGAACTGGCAATGGGATCAACTGGATGAGACCCCGACCGAAGCGCAAAAGACAAAGCTCATCGCACGCTTCCAAGGGTATTTTGCCCATCCAGTAGGGGTGGATGTCACCGCTCATGTCGCCGGTGTTCGCCCGTGTACGGCGGATAATCATCCCTTTCTCGGAACGCATCCGACGCTGCCACGGGTGCATATCTTAAATGGGCTGGGCCCGCGGGGAACCGTGTGGGCGCCGACGGCCGTCAACGAGATGGTGGCCTACCTTGTCGACGGCCGTCCGATCCGGCCCGAATGTGACGTCCGTCGCAAACTGAGCCGAACGGTCGGGTAGGGCAGGCGGCAGCCGAAGATCGCGGCCGGATTTATGCCGTGTCGGCCGGTAAGCTTACTTCTTCTTCGACTTAGCACCCTTGGCGGCTTTCGCTGGCGGGGTCTGCTTGCCGACGAGGAAATCGACGGCGAGTAAGTAGCCGTCAAATCCCAGACCGGTGATCACGCCTTCGCAGGCGGAGGCCGTTACGGATTTATGCCGGAATTCTTCCCGCTTGTAGATATTCGAAATATGCACCTCGACGGCCTGCATGCTGCTGCCGGCGATACTGTCGCGCAGGGCGACGCTGACGTGGGTGTGGCCGCCGGGATTGATGACGAGAAATTTTACGCCGTCGTCGGCCCACTTCGCGATCGTATCGATGAGTTTACCTTCGTGGTTGGATTGGAAGAAGCGCGTCTTGGCGCCCGCAGCTTTTGCGTGCGCGGCGATGAGTTTTTCAAGGTCAGCAAGCGTCTGCTTGCCGTAGACCTCCGGCTCGCGCTTGCCGAGCCGATCGAGGTTAGGTCCATTGATGACGCCGATTTCCATAGGCAATCTTTAGCGGGAGGGCATGGCTGGCTCAAGAAGCAATCGGGGGCAACGGGCACGAAAAAGGGCGACTTGTGGGGCCGCCCTGGGTCGCCGCTGGGGTCCTGACTTACTTCAAGATCTGACGAAGGACGTAAGGCAGGATGCCGCCATGGCGGTAATATTCCCCTTCGATGGCGGTATCGATCCGGGCGACGAGTGGGGCCTGGTCGACGCTGCCGTTGGCACGACGAATTAAGAGCGTCACCGGTGTCTTCGGCTTAATCGGGCTGGAAAGACCCTCGAGGTCGAAGGTCTCGGTGCCATCGAGGTTATACGAAGCGGCGTTCTTACCGTCGGTGAATTCGAGGGGGAGCACGCCCATGCCGAGAAGGTTAGAGCGGTGGATGCGTTCGAAGGACTGGGCGACCACGGCACGGATGCCGAGGAGCGCGGTGCCTTTCGCGGCCCAATCGCGCGACGAGCCCATGCCGTAGTCGACGCCGCCGAAGACGATCATGCCTTCCTGCCGGCTTTCATAGATTTTGCAGGCGTCGTAGATTGCCTCGATTTTTCCTTCCGGCTGCACCTTGGTGAAACCGCCTTCTTTGCCTTCGGCCATGAGGTTCTTGACCTGCGTGTTGGCGAACGTGCCGCGAGTCATGATGCGGTCATTGCCGCGACGGGAACCGTAGGAATTGAAATCTTTTTTGCTGACGCCCGCGGCGAGCAGGAATTTCCCAGCGGGAGTTTCTTCTTTGAATGCTCCGGCGGGCGAAATGTGGTCGGTCGTGACGGAGTCGCCCAGGATCGCCATCGGACGAAGTTTCGTCAGGGAAGGCACCGGCGGCGGGGTCATCGAGAAGTTTTGGAAGAACGGCGGTTCCTGGATATAGGTCGACGATGCTTTCCAACTAAAGCGCGCGCCGGTGCCGCCTTGGACGCCTTTCCATTCGGCCGTGGCATTGGCCAGCGAGTCGGTGGCATATTTGGATTTGAACATCTCCGGCTTGAGCCCGCGGGCGACGTGCTCCGCTACTTCGGCCTGCGTTGGCCAGAGATCCTTGAGGAAGACCGGCTGGCCATCGTTACCGGTACCGAGCGCTTCGGTGTCGAGGTCGATGTCGACCCGTCCCGCGAGCGCAAAGGCCACGACCAACGGAGGCGACATTAGGAAGTTTGCTTTCACGGCGCCGTGGACGCGGGCTTCGAAGTTGCGGTTACCAGAGAGGACCGAAGCGGTCACGAGATCGCCTTGCTTGATGGCGCCTTCGATGTCGGCATCGAGCGGGCCGGAGTTGCCGATGCAAGTCGTGCAACCGTAACCCACGAGATTGAAGCCCAGTTTATCCAGGTAGGTCGAAAGATTGATCTCGTTCAAATAATCCGTCACGACGCGCGACCCCGGGGCCAGCGAACATTTTACGTTGGCGTTAACGGTGAGGCCTTTTTCGACCGCCTTTTTGGCGACCAGGCCAGCGGCGACCATCACGGAAGGGTTGGAAGTGTTGGTGCAGGAAGTAATCGCGGCGATGACGACGGAACCGTGCTGGAGGGTGCGACCGGTGGCGCCGACGGCGGCCGAGATTGAGCGGTCAGCGACCGTCTTGCCGAAACCGTTCTTATCCTTGCCCGCGACAAAGAGCGTATTGAAAGACTCTTTCAGCTTCGGGAGATCGATGCGGTCCTGCGGGCGCTTGGGGCCCGAGACGCACGGGACGACGGTGCTGATATCCAGGTCGATGGTCTGCGTGTAATCGATGCTGCCAGCCTTAGGGATGCCAAAGAGACCTTGGGCCTGGTAATATTCCTTCACCAATGCGATGTGCGATTCTTCGCGTCCGGTTTGACGGAGGTAATCGAGGGATTTTTCGTCGACGGGGAAGAACCCCATCGTGGCGCCATATTCCGGAGCCATGTTCGCAATCGTCGCCCGGTCGGCAAGGGAGAGGGCTTCGGTGCCTTCGCCGTAGAACTCGACGAATTTACCGACCACTTTCGCTTTGCGGAGGATTTCGGTCAGACGGAGCGTGAGGTCGGTGGCGGTGACGCCTTCGCGGAGACGACCGGTCAGATTGACGCCGATGACTTCGGGGGTCTGGAAGTAGACCGGTTGGCCGAGCATACCGGCTTCGGCTTCGATGCCGCCCACGCCCCAGCCCACGACGCCGATGCCATTAATCATGGTCGTGTGCGAATCGGTTCCGACCAACGTGTCAGGGTAAAAGACCCCGTTCTTTTCAAAGACCAACTTGGCCAGGAACTCCAAGTTTACTTGGTGGACGATGCCGATGGCCGGGGGGACGACGCCAAAGGTCTTGAACGCTTGCATGCCCCATTTCAGGAATTCATAACGCTCGGTGTTGCGGCCGAACTCTTCGCGTAGATTTTCGAGGAAGGAAGTCGCGGTGCCGGCGCGGTCGACTTGCACCGAGTGGTCGACTACGAGGTCAACTGGGACGAGCGGCTCGATGATGGCGCTATCTTTACCGAGTTTGGCCACGGCTTCGCGCATCGCCGCCAAGTCGACCAGCAGAGGGACGCCGGTAAAATCTTGCAGAACGATCCGGGCGACGACGAAAGGGATTTCGGTATCGACGGGCTTGGTGGCGTTCCATTTTACGAGGGTTTTTACATCGGCCTCGGTGACGGCGACGCCATCGCAGTTGCGCAGGACGGATTCGAGAACCAGCCGAATGGAAACAGGCAGGCGTGAAATCTTGCCGTGGCCGGATTGTTCGAGCGCGGGCAGGGAGTAGATCTGTCCAGATTTGCCTCCGGCGGAAAACGGACGGAGGGCTTTAAAAGGATCTTGGGCGGCCATGGGTAGGTGATGTGAGAAAAGTGTTCGCCGGGGTTAGGTCCAAGCGAGGGAATAGCCAAAAGCAAAGAAGGCGGTCGGGGCAAGCCCGACCGCCTTCAAATAAGCCTGATTTTCGCTTAGGCTTCGATGGCCTTCTTGATCTTGGCGAAGTTAGGCATCGAGGCCGGGTCGCGTTTAACTTCCGAGTGAACGACATTGCCGTTCTTATCGGCGACGAAGACCGAGCGCTTGGCGACGTTGAGGAGGCCAGTCTTTACAGGAATGACGCGCGTATCCTTAACCTTGAAGGCTTTGACAGCCACGCGGTTAAAGTCCGAGACGAGGGTAACGCTGATAGCGTTCGCTTTAACCCAGGCTTCTTGGGCGAAGGGGCTATCGACGGAAATGGCGATAATATCGGCCTTAAGGGACTTATACTCTTCGAGTAAACCCGAGAACTTACAGAGCTCATCAGTGCAAACTCCCGTAAAGGCGAGCGGGACGAAGAGGATGACGGTCGAACCTTTGCCGACATTACGGCGGAGGCTGACTTCGACGAGTCCAGCATCGGTTTTTTGCTTAAGGCTAATTTCAGGGAGGGGCTGGCCAACTTTGAGGGGCATGGGTAGGGGGGTGAGGGTTAAGGACTTACGAATAAGCCAAAAGATAGCCTAAGTGCAAGAACGGAGGCTGAATTATGCCACTAAATGGTCATTTTTCGCAATCGATCGGAGGTTTAGGCACTTAAAGCCCTTAATTCCGACCTTCAAGGTTGTGAGCCGTCTTTCGCTAATCCTAGCCTTTTAAACCATTTATACTGTTTTCTAACTAAAGCCCAGGTGTCGAGATTGATGCGCTCAGCGAGGCCGTCGAGGGCGACCTTACGACCCTCGGCTAACCAGTCCATGGTCGCCCGGTAGCCCACGGCACGTGAGGATGCCAGTTCAGGGTTAAGCTTAAGGGATAGGAGGTAGCTTGCCTCTTCGATCAAGCCATCGCGCAGCATCACCTCGGTCCGCTGGCCTATTCTTAGGCGAAGTTCGGGGTCCGGGCGCTCAAGGAGGTCAAAGGTGAGGGAGTGGTCGGCGAACGGGCCTCGTTGGGAAAGAAATTCATCTCGGAGCGAATTGAGATCCCGATCGGTGGCCAGACGCCGTTCCAAGGCTTTCGCCACGCGGATGGGGTTTTGAATATCGAGCCAAGCGGGAAGTGGGCCGCTCTCGAGGGCGGTCAAGCGAGCTAACAACGCGGGTAGTCCTTGCCGCAACAGTTCACGAACCTCGGCGACGATTTCGTCGCTGATCGGCACCTCGTCGGTCACGGGACCAAAAAAAGCTGCCAGATAAAAACCACTGCCGCCCGTGATCAGGATTTTTTTACCCCGGGCCTCCGCCGCTGCGAGGGCGTTGCGGGCCAGCGTGATGAATTGCAGAACGGAATAACGTTCGGTCGGTTCGACGAGGTCGATGCCATGGTGGCGGATGCGGGCTTGTTGCGCCGCGTTGGGCTTAGCCGAACCAATATCCATGTGCCGATAGACGCAGACCGAATCGCAGGAGAGAATCTCGGCGTCATGCTTTTCCGCCCAAGCCAGCGCAGCCTCCGTCTTCCCGACCGCGGTGGGGCCGGTGATGATGTGGAGTGGCGCGACGCCGCTCATCCCGCTTGTTTGGCCCAGGTTAAGCAGTAGGACAGTAAGATGAGGGCCGTCGGTGCAGTCAGGATAAGGCTATCAATGAGATCAAGCGCGCCGCCGATACCAGGGATGGTGGCGCCGGAATCTTTGACGCCCGCGAGACGCTTGAAGGCGGATTCTGCTAAGTCGGAGGGAATGCTGAGGAGGGCCAAGGGTAAGGCCAGGACGGCGGCTTTCCAAGGGGTCATGAATTCGAGACCTAACGGGCCGTTGCACAACCAAGCAAAACCCGCCGAGGCCAGAGCGGAGAAGACCAGGCCGCCGAGGCAACCTTCCCAGCTTTTGGCCGGACTGATCTTCGGGGCGACTTTATGCTTACCGAAAGGTACGCCGATGAGAAGCCCGCCGACGTCCGTGAACTTGGTCGCGATGATCACCCAGACGACGTAATAAAGCCCGACGGGTTTGCGGCTCAATAATTGACCGTCTTCCATTCGGGCGATGGCCACCAGCGCCGAAAGCATGAAAGGGATGTAGAGGAAGCCGTATAATGTCGGCATCCGGCGAAGTAGTAGCGGGACTTCGGCCGGATGGCGCAGAAGGAGGATCAAGTGCAGGCCGATGGCCAACGATGCCGCGGTCAGGAAGTAGTTCGCTTGGGCTCGCGCGTTCGCGAAAAAGAATAAGCAAAAGAGTAGGACAAGACCGGCAAGGAGTCCATTGAGCCTGGGCTTGGTGACGCCCGGGATTTTTTCGGCCAGTTGATAAAATTCATATTGCGCGACCGTGGACAGCACCGCCAGGAGCGCGAATGCAGCTTGTTCGGCGACGGAGAATAGCCCGCCAATCCAAATGACGACCCCGACGACGACCCAGAGGCCGACGGTACTTAAGGTGCGGTTAATCATGCGGTGGGGGTGGCCTGAATCTGTTCGCGAGTCATGCCGAACCGACGTTCCCGTTTGCCGAATTCAGTGAGGGCCAACTGGAGTTGTTCTTTCGTAAAGTCGGGCCAGAAGACGGTGGAAAAAACAATCTCAGCGTAGGCGGATTGCAAGAGGAGGAAGTTGCTCAGTCTGAATTCGCCGGAGGTGCGAATGATCAAATCCGGATCAGGCATACCCGCGGTCGAAAGGCGGCTTTCAACCGTCGACCAGTCAACTTTGGTCGGGTCGATTTTTCCGGCGGCGGTGTCTTCAGCGATGGCTTGGGCGGCGCGGACGATTTCTTGGCGAGCGCCGTAATTGAGAGCGACGACGAGCGTAAAGGCAGTGTTGTGCTTGCTCGACTCGATGACATCCGTGAGCGGCCGGCGGATAAAATCAGGCATCGCCGAAAGGTCGCCGATGGCCCGAAGGCGGACGTTGCGCCGTTCCAGTCGGGCGAGGTGGGCCCGCAAAATCCATTCTCCGAGTTTGAATAACCCGCTAATTTCTTCCGGAGGTCGTTTCCAGTTTTCGGCGGAAAAGGCGAAAACGGTCAGGGTACTTACGCCTAAGTCGATGCAGGCGTCGACAATTTCAATCAGCCGTTCCCCACCGCGACGATGGCCTTCCAGTCGGGGAAGGTTGCGGGCGGCCGCCCAACGACCATTACCGTCCATGATGATCCCGATATGCCGAGGAACGTCAGGTTTGAGGGTGGAAGTGGGCAGGGGGTCGAGCACGAAGGGGCAGAATGAATTACCTCTAATCCCTCTGGCAACCGCGAATCAACGCTCGTCCGCCGCAATCATCACTCCGGGGAAACCAGCGGTGCGGGCCAGTTCGCAGACTTCGAGAAAACTTTGCATGGTCAAGGAGGCATCCGCCTTGATTAAGAGCGGCCGAGAGGCGCCGCCGGCGGCGGCCACGCGTCGTAATTCGGTGCCCAATCCGGCCCGGTCAACGACTCGCCCGGCGACGACAAAAACTCCTGTGCCACGCGCCGAGACGAGGGTGACAGTCAAGGAGGTCCGCGCCATATCTCCGAGGGTCGCCTTGGGGGTCTTAAGGTTACGTGAAACCGCGACTTGGCGCTGATCAAACCCCACATACATCCCCGGTGAATAAACAAAATCTGAAGCCAGCACTGAAACCAAGCCGGCGCAGACCAAGGCGAGGGTCAAAGGGATGAAGTCGATCCCTCTTTCGGTGGGGCGGACTTTCTCAAGAACTCCAAGCGGGGTGCGCACGATTAGACGGTCTTGGTTTTGTCGGCGGGAAGTTCATGCCGTACAAAGGTGATAATCGCATGAGCAGCGATTTCCATTTCCATCACGATGGAGCGGACGCGGCCGACGAGGAAATGATGAGAGAGCGAACAAGCGGCAGCGATGACCAACGAGAAACCAGCGGTCGCCAGCGCGGCTTGGACGTCGAGCAGTAAGAAGTCGGCAGAGGCATAGACGCTTCCGTCGCGCAGGGCAGTGGCGAGGTGAAATCCTGAGAACACGGCCCCGGCTAAACCCAGGAGAGGGGCGATGCGCCCGATCGCGGAGATGGTGCCAAGCCGACGCTCCAAGACGGGTAATTCGAGCAAGGCCGCTTCGGTGGCCGCATCGCGCATGGCGACGTCGCCGTTAGCAGCTCGGAGCAGAGCAGCTTTGACGACGCGCGGGACCGGCCCCGGCGATTCTTCGCAAGCGGCGAGCGCTTCTAAGGGTCGACCCGCGCGCAGGTTGTTGCGGACGCCTTCAATGAAGTCGGAAGAAAGGACCAAGCCGCGATGGAGGAACATGGCGCGTTCGACCACGAAGACCAGGGCGAGAAAGGCGAGGATGAGCAGGAGCCAGACGAACGGACCGGCATCAAAAGGGAAAGAGAAGGCGCGGCTCATTGGGGTTTGTTCGTGGGGTTATTGGAAGCGGAGATGCGTAAGGTCGCAAGTTTGCTTTCGGCCGTAGCTTGACCGGGGAGGCGGGCTTCGCCGGGTGCAAGGTTACGGTTTAATTCAGGGATGATTCGGTATGCCGCCAAGGCCTCTTCGAGGTCGTTGTCTTGTTCGCTGATTTCTCCTAAGAGCAGGATGGAACGCGCCAGCCAAAGCTTACTTGCGGAATTGAAACGTTGCGTAGTGTTGAGCGAACCTGGAACGGCGACGGCCGACCGTAATAAATTAAGGGGTCGAATCAAAGTCGTGCGGGCCTCCCGTCGAGTTGTCGCTGCTTCACTATTCGTTTCGGTTTTGGCCCGTTCGATCAAGGCGAGTGACCATTTGTACCAGGCCTCGATTCGGATTTCGTCGGAATCTTTGGACCAAGCTTCGGCGACGCGTTCATAGGCGGCGGCGGCGCGGGCGATGCGTTGGCGGTCGATCTGACCATTGCGATCGCGGCGAAGCTCGGCTAAGCCGAAAAGCGAATCAGCCCGGGCCATCTCGGCTTGGGGGCGCGAGGGGTCGGAAGGTTTGCTCCGAATCAGGCCTTCGAGTACTAAGAGCGCTTTATCGAAGTCGCCTAAAGAACGGAGAATCTCGGCGCGGCGCATCGCTACCCGGAACATCAGCGGACTGAGCGGATAATTATCGGTGAAGCGTTCCAAAAGTTCGACCGCATCTTTGAGTTTGGCTTCGCCTTCGGTGGGGGCTTGGAGCGCTGCTTGTTCGGCGGCTTCGTAGAGCCCGAGTTGCGCGAACTCCGCTAGGGCGGCGTCACCTTGGAATTCTTTCGCTAAGGCTTCGAAACGAGCCTGCGCTTCGGCATTTTTTCCGGCGGCGGCGAGGTGTCGGCCTTCGACAAGGTAGGAGGCGGCCGTGGCGGCGACCTTGCCATACTTCTTTCGTAAGGAGATCAATTCTTCCATGCCTTTGAGCGAGCCCGTATCGAGGGCGGAGCGGGCTTTTAATAAGGCCACATGACCTCTCAGTTCCGGGATCGCCTTGCGAAGTTCGTCCGAGGCTTCGGGTGGAAGTTTTTCCAGGCGAGTCGCGATACTGTCTGCAATCTTGGCGGCCTGGTCGGGCTGGTGGTTACTCAGCGCAATCAAGGCTTTTAGCCAATCGAAACGGAGCGTGAAATCGATCTTTGTGTCATTGATGATCGGCGTCAGGCGGGTGAGTAATCGGGCCGCTTCCGCCGGCTGATTGGCCTTGCGGGCATCATCGATGAGATTCCATACGGCCATCCAGAGGCGTTCGCGCGGAATGAAACGATTTTTACGAGACGCGTCTTCGATGACTTCAGCGGTGCGATTCCATAAGGCGGGTTCATCGCCTTGGAGCAGGAGGCACTGCACCCGCTGGTGAAAGGCCGTAAAGGCTAAGTCCGGGAGGGTGGTCTCGGTTTGGATGATGGCATAAGCTTTTTCGGCTAACACGTAATCTTTGGCTAAGAAAAGACAGTCGGCGGCCACCGTGCGGAGTTTGTCGCGTCGGGTGTCGATGGTGCCTTCGGAGAGCGTCGTAATGTGATTCGCCGCTAATCGAAAAGAACCATCACCCCAAGCGGCCAACGCTAAGGTGCGAGTCGCTTCTCGGGCGAGCGGGCTGGCCGGTACGTCGTGGAGCAAGTCTTCCGCCGCTTGGCGGGCTTTTTCGCGATTACCCGCCACCAACATGAGTTGCGCGCGGGCTAAGTGGATGGCGTCAAGAATCTTGGGGTCACGCGGGCAAAGGAAGGCAAGCTGTCCTTCGTTATGACGCATCAGGAAGTCGTAGACTTCATTACTGATGGCCTTGGCTTCGATGGGGTTGTTCTTCGCTTGTTCATCTTCGGCGGCAAAAACGAGGGCATGAATCGCGGTGATGCGGACCGAAGGATTGGCCGGGTTCTTGGCGGCGTCTTTCAGGCGATCGCGTCCGGCCGTGGTATTGGGTCCGAGGATGAGTCCCGCTAAAAGGTCCGCTTCGGCTTGCCGATTGGCGGGAAGCAGGCCGCTTTCGGCCAAAGCCCGGGCGGCTTCGGTCGGGCGCTTGAGATGTGCTAAAGCCAAAGCAAGATTACGGGAATAGGCGAAAGCTAGCGGGGTGTTCTTGGCGGCGGCGGAGAGTTCTTTGAGCGCTGAAACCGTCCGCTCTTCGACATGGCCAGCGATGATGGAGGCTCGATAGCCCAAGATCTCGATGCGTTGGCGTTGTTCCTCTGAGACCGAAGTTTTTCCGACGGCCTCCAGGTTGACGTTAATCCCGAAGTTGTCCCCCTCGGCGGCGGCGAGCATCCATTTGAGCGCATAGACCCACGCAAGTTCCGGCGGAGGGATTTCCGTCAGATTGATCTCCGCGACGCGCAGTTTGGCGGCGGCGAGATCGTTATCCAGCAGCGCCACCAAGGCTTCGCGTAGGGCTTTACGGCTGGAAGCGGGTAGAAATTTTAAGGCAGCTTTAGCTTCAACGGTGCGCGTTCGTTCGATGCATGCGGCCGAGAGTCCCAGTCCCGCCCTTTCCCGGTCAGCCTCGTTCAGGCGCGCGTCCGCAAGGCCTTGGGTGAAGAGCATCGACGCAGTCGAAGATAATCCCGCCGCCAGGGCCTCTTCGGCTAATTCAAGGGTGGTGCGCCTCTCCGGTTGTTCGCCGCCAGAAAGGTCGGCATTGCGAGCGATCAGCGAAGGCGGGAGGTCTTGCGCCCGAACGTTGGGCACGAAAAGTCCGGCGCAGGCTAGGAGGGTGGCCAAGGTGAACCGTCGCATTCCCGCCACTGTGATTGGGGAAGGCCTGACGGGCAAGAGGCGAGTGCCGTTCCTAGGCTTTATCGAGACCGAAGGCCGTATGAACCGCCCGCACCGCCGCATCCGCTTTGGCGGGGTCGAGAGCGATCGAGATCTTAATCTCCGAGGTCGTGATTAATTCGCTGTTAATCCCCACCGAGGCCAAAGCTTTGAAAAGTGTACCCGCCACGCCGGGGTGGGAAATCATCCCGACGCCGACGATGGAAAGCTTGGAGATTTCACCGGCCGACCGCACCGAGCCCGAACCGAGTTTCTTGAGCGTGTCACCCACCACTTTTTCGACGCGACTGTATTGCTCCGTCGTGACGGAGAAGGTGAGGTTGGATTTCCCTCCATTTCCAAGATTTTTAATAATCATGTCAACGCTCAGGCCAGCTTCGCCGAGGTCGTCGAAGAGCGAGGCGATCGCCTGAGGGTTGTCCGGCAGGTCGTTCACGGTGACGCGAGTCTGGAGACGGTCGAGGGCGACACCGGCAATCGCGGCGTCTTCGAGGGTTTTATCGATGGCTTTCACAAGAGTACCAGGTAGGTCGTTAAAGGAGGATCTTACTTCGAAGGGAACGTTGTATTTTTGGGCAAATTCTACGGAGCGTGATTGCATGACCTTAGAGCCGCTGGAGGCAAGTTCGAGCATCTCTTCGTAGGAGATTTCAGGCATTTTCTTGGCATTCAGAACGATCCGAGGGTCGGCGGTGTAGACGCCATCGACATCGGTAAAAATCTGGCAGAGGTCGGCTTTGATCGCTGCCGCCACCGCGATGGCCGTTAGGTCAGAGCCGCCGCGGCCGAGGGTCGTGACTTCGCCGAGTTCGGTGACGCCCTGGAAGCCGGCGACCACCACGACTTTACCTTCTTCCAGGCGTTGCAAAAGGTCGCCCCCGCTGATGCGGGTGATGCGGGCGCGGGTATGGATGTCGTCGGTGAAGATGCCCGCTTGGGCGCCCGTGCGGGAAATCGCCGGTACGCCGATGGCGTGCAGGGCCATGACCGTCAGGGCGATGGTTTCTTGTTCGCCGAGGGACATGAGCACGTCCATTTCGCGTTCGTCCGGTAATTTTGACAGCGCTTTCGCCCGGGCAATCAGGTCGTTCGTGACGCCACTGCGGGCGGAGACTACGACAACTAACTTATGGCCTTGCGACCACTGTTCTTTAATTTTGGCCGCAACGTTTTGGATGCGGTCAACGGAGCCGACGGAAGTTCCGCCGTATTTCTGGACGATAAGCGACATCCTTAGGATTCAGGAGAGAAGATGCGGAGAATAACGGGTTCTTCGAGTACCGTTTTGAGGCGGCGCAATTCGGTCAAAACGGCGGACATCTTACGTTCACTCACCGGGTAGGTCGAAAGCGTGACGGTCCCGCGGCCCTGGTTCGGGTGTTCGTATTGGATGACTCGGGCAATCGATACTTTGTGCTTAGAGAAAATCCGGTAAACCCCTTCGGAGACGCCCGCCTTATCGAGGAGCGAAAGTCGGAGATAGAAGGGCGAGACGATCTCATCGAGGTCGGCCATGCGGAGGGCCCGGCCGGCTTTCTCGCGGGTTGCGAGGGCTTCGCTGGAAAGGCCTTGAGGGGCGGCGCCCGTAAGGGCTGCAATCGCATCGACGATATCGCCGATGACGGCCGAAGCGGTAGCATCGCCGCCGGCGCCGCGGCCGGTAAGGGTCGTGGCCCCCGCGACGTCACCGCGTAAGGTGATGCCATTGTTAACTCCGGAAACCCGGGCTAAGATGTCGCGATTAGGAACGAGGGCCGGGTAGACGCCGACGGTCATCCAGCCGGCTTTGAAGTCGCGCCGAATCACCGCGAGGTGTTTGAGGGCGAAACCGAACCTGCGCGCAAAGTCGATATCGGCCGGCCCGATCTTACGAATGCCTTCGACCAAGGTGCGGGCGGCGGGTGCCCATTTACCGTGGGCCAGCCAGGCGAGAATCGAAGCTTTATGCCAAGCATCAATCCCGTCGACGTCGAGGGTCGGATCGGCTTCAGCATAACCAAGGGTCTGGGCTTCTTTAAGCGCATCTTCGAAAGATAAACCATCTTCGCCCATGCGCGTGAGGATGTGGTTACAGGTGCCGTTTAGGATGCCGACAATGAGGTCGAAACGGTTGGCGACGAGGCCTTCGCGGATGGCTTTGATAATCGGGATGCCGCCGGCGACGCTGGCTTCGAAGAGGAATTGTCCACCATGCTTGCGGACCGCGGCGAAGATTTCGGGACCGTGTTCGCAAAGGAGGGCCTTGTTGGCGGAGACCACGACTTTGCCCAAGCTCAAGGCCCGCAGGGTGAGCTCGCGGGCTTTGGTGGTGCCGCCGATGAGTTCGCAGACGACATGGACTTTCGGGTCTTCGATGACTTCCAGCGGATTCTTGGTTAACTTGGAAGCAGCGATTTTTACCCCGCGTTTTTTCTTCAAGTCACGAACGGCCGCTTTGCGAAGGTCAAGTTTGACGCCCAGACGCGACTCGAGGTCGGACTGTTTTTCGGTCAGGTGTTTCCAGACCCCCTGGCCGACGGTGCCGAAGCCAAGTATTCCAATGCCAATGGTGCGGGTAGTGGTCATGTCGATAAAGTTAGGCTTTTTTAACGAAGCGGTTCTCGGTGCCATTGAGCAGGCGTCCGATATTAGAACGGTGCGTCCAGATGTTGAAAGCGGCGATGGCCGCAGCGAACCAAAATTCGGCGGGAGAAAATTTAAGAGAGGTGAAGAGCGGGAGCATCCAGCAACTGAGTGGAAGGGAAACCCCGAGCAATAGCGAAGCGACGGAAACATAACGCGTCAGCGCAAACGCCGTGAGCCAGAGGATGGCACCAATCAGAATAGGAATCGGCAGAAGGACGAGCAGACCACCAATCGTTGAAGCCACGCCCTTGCCGCCTTTGAATTTAAGGAAACAGGAAAAACAATGTCCGAGGAGCGTACCTGCAAAGCCGGCGACCGAGAGTCGGAAGATAATTTCGGTGGCATTAGGCACGTCGATGAATTTTACGAGAATCAGGCAAAGGCCCGTGCCCACGGCTCCTTTGAGGACATCGAGCCCGAAGACCAGATTACCTGGGCCTTTGCCGAGCACGCGTTTGACGTTCGTCGCGCCAGGATTACCCGAGCCTTCTTTCAGGATGTCGACGCCATGCTTCTTCGCCACGAGCACCGCGAAGTTGACCGAACCGATGAGGTAGCCCAAGACGGCGAATACGCCTAAGAGAATGAGGGCGCCGTCCATCGGATTTAGGCGTCGAGCAACTTGGCGCTGACAATCGCCGGATTGCGCAAGATCTCGGCGAGAGTGGCGGC
This sequence comes from uncultured Opitutia bacterium, assembly GCA_903850885.1. Lineage (GTDB taxonomy): Bacteria > Verrucomicrobiota > Verrucomicrobiia > Opitutales > UBA953 > UBA953. The sequence continues at coordinate 21,358 of CAINMU010000115.1, forward strand.
GCTAGGCGCGGTGTCGAGTTGGTAGACGGCCAGCGCATTCGCTCCGCCCGTGCGACTCAGCGCCATGTTGGCGATGTTCACGCGATCCTTGGAGAGCAGGGTTCCCAGCGAACCAATGATCCCGGGCTGATCTTGGTTTTCGATGAGCAAGAGTTTGCCTTCAGGGATGAATTCCAAGGTCCGTCCATTAATGGAGACGATCCGTGGTGATTGGGCTTTGCCTAAAATCGTACCGGCGACGGAGACAGATTTTCCTCCCGCCAAGATGACTTCAATCAGGATAAGTTCCTTATAGTCGGCTTCGGCGGTGGAGCGGATCGATTGGACTTCCACGCCGAGAGCTTTGAGTTTGCTCGGAGCGTTGACGTCGTTGACGCCCTCGCTGATGCCGCGCAGGTAACCCCGTTGAATCGAGCGGGAGATGGCGGAAGCCCCTTGTTCCGAGCCAGCGCCAAAGGTGGTCAGGCGGAGGGACTCGATGCGTCCGGGGGCGGCCAGCTGGCGGGCGAGTGAACCCAGTTTTTCCGCGAGGCTGAGAAAAGGCCGGATCGTCGAGAGAGTCTGCGAATCAACGGAGGGGAGGTTCACCGCGTTGGCTGGCGAGCCGCCGCTGAGCACGGTGATGCAGGCTTCGGCGACTTCGACGCCGACATTCTCCTGAGCTTCGGCGGTCGAAGCTCCGAGGTGAGGTGAGAGGTGGGCCTTGGGCAACGAGCGTAAAGGATGATCCTTGGTGAGAGGCTCTTCGACAAAGACGTCAAAACCGCAGCCACCGCATTGGCCAGAAGCCAGAGCGGTCGCGAGGGCGGCTTCATCGACGATACCACCCCGGGCGCAGTTCACGATTTTTACACCTTTCTTCATCTTCGCAAAAGCAGCGGTGTTGACCATGCCTTCCGTCTGTTCGGTCAAGGGCATGTGCACCGTGATGTAATCCGCTAAAGCAAAGACTTCATCCAGCGTGGCCATGGTGACGCCCAGCGATTTAGCGCGTGCTTCCGTCAGGTAAGGATCGTACGCCGAGACTTTCATGCCGAAAGCCAGCGCCCGCTTCGAAACTTCGGCGCCAATGCGACCCAGTCCGAGCACGCCCAAAGTTTTGCCGAAAAGCTCCGTACCCGAAAGATTCTTACGATCCCACTTTCCTTCGCGCATGGATTGAATGGCTTCGGGGACTGGACGGGCGAGCGAGAGCAGGTGGGTGAAGGTAAGTTCCGCCGTGGCGATGGTATTGCCCGAAGGGGTGTTCATGACGATCACGCCGCGGTCGGTGGCGGCATCGACGTCGATATTATCAACGCCGACCCCGGCGCGACCAACGCAGACCAGCCGGCTGGCGGCGGCGAGCACCTCTTTGGTGATCTGGGTCTCGGAACGGACCAAGATGGCGTCCACATCCGCGACCAGGTTCAGGACCTGTTCGGGAGTTGAGCCATAGGCTTCGACTACCTCATAGCCTGGTTGGGCTTTGAGGAGGGCGACTCCGGTGGGCGAAATCTTGTCAGCAACGAGTACCTTGGGCATGGCGATGGCGTATAAAGTTTGGTTTAATTGATAAATGCCACCCCTTGGTAAAGGCAAGCACCTACCCCCGTCTGACTGTCATAATTAGGCTAAAGCCTCCGATGGGCATAATCCGCCAATTCATAGCAATCTGGGTTCATTTCCTCAAGGAAACGGCAAGGGTCAAGGGGCCGATACCCCTCGCCGGATACCGCAAAACGAGGGGAGAAAAGGTATAGCAAGTTTTCGGCCCGGGTACAGGCCACGTAGAACAAGCGGCGTTCTTCCTCCACGTCGCCATCGTCAATGGCCCGGGTGAGGGGGAGCAGTCCGTCCGCGACGCCCAGCAGGAAGACGATGGGGAACTCCAAGCCTTTGGATTGGTGGATGGTCGTCAGGCGTAACATGTCCTCCTCCGGTTCAGCTTTCTTGTCGGAGGATTCGCCGTTCAGTAAGGCTACTTGGGCTACGAGGTCGCCGATGTCTTCGAATTTGGCGGCAAATCCGATCAGGCCTTGCAGGTCTTGTTCGCGCTCCCGCCAGTCCGGAAAGATCGTTTTGATAAATACTCCGTACCAACCTTCGATGCATACCCTGACGGTTTCGGCAGGAGTGCGGGCGACTTTAAGAGAGGCGGCGTCCGCGGCGGCCCGGAAGAGGTCGGCGTCCGGCCTAGTCGGCGCCGGCTTGCTCTTGGCCGCTTCCAAGCCTTCTAACATGTCTTCCAGGGTGATGGTCAGGTCGTTGAAATCGTCTTTCGCGGTTTCGGGGACGCGTTTGAGCACCGCGGGATCGCGTAAGGCCCGGACCATGCCGCGGCCTTGGGCTTCATTTATTTCCCGGGCGGCTTTGGCAATCTTCTCGGCCGCGACGGGCCCGACTTTGGGCAATAAGCAGAGCAGGCGGGAAAGGGCGACTTGATCGAGCGGATTATAGACGAAGCGCAGGTGCGCTAAAATATCTTTGATATGAATGAGGTCGAAGAATTTATGCCCGCTGGTGATGACGAACGGCACGCCCAAGGCGTTGAGTTCCATCTGTAATTCCAACGATTGGTAGTGCGCCCGGTAGAGCACATGGATGTCGGCCAGGGCATGTCCCTCGTGGTGCAGTTGCAGGATCTTGCGTCCGACGAGTTTGGCCTGCTGCGAGGTGTCGCCGACGGTGAAGACGGTCGGTTGAACGCCGCTCGAGCGGACCGAACGTAATTTCCGTTCGAAGCCATCGACTTGGGGGCGATGCCGTAGGATCTCGTTGGCGAAATCGAGGATCTCGGGCGTGGAGCGATAGTTGATGTCGATGGTATGGAACTGCGTTCCGGGGTGACGTTGCGGGAAGGCCATGATGTTTTCCCAATCGGCCCCGCGCCAAGTGTAGATGCATTGGGCGTCGTCGCCGACCGCCATGATCTGGTGTTCGCTCGCCAAGAGGTCGATGATGCGGCTTTGCAACCGGTTCGTATCCTGGAATTCGTCGACCAAGATATGTTGAAAGCGTTGGCGATAGTGCGCCAAAACGGTCGGGTCGTTTTCGAGCACGAAGAGCCAGAGCGACAGCAGGTCGTCGAAGTCGCAGAGGTTCCGTTCCTTCTTGGCGGCTTCGTAGTCGGCGCAGAATTTGAGCAGCTTCTCCGTTCCGCCTTTCATCCAGTCTAGCCGTTCGGTGAGGACGTCGGGCAGGGGCCGCAGGGTGTTGCGGGCATGCGAATAGGCGTCCAGAATGACCGCGGCCTTCGGGTTAGTCTTATCTTTGATAAAAGCCCCGTCGGCGGCTTTGACGATTTCGGAAAAAAGGTGTTCGGATTCTTTTTGATCAAGGATGGTGAAGTCAGGTGAGCGACTCGCGACGGCCGCATTGCGTCGCAGGATGCGTTGCCCGATGGAATGGAACGTGCCGCCCCAGAACTGTCCGCGCGGGATACCGGTCAGGTCTTCGACCCGCTCCAGCATTTCCTTGGCGGATTTATTGGTGAAGGTTAGCAGGAGGATGTCCCAAGGCCGCGCGCCTTGATGGAGCAACCAGGCGACCCGGTAAGTGAGGGTGCGCGTCTTGCCCGAACCAGCACCCGCTAGCACGAGGGCCGGACCCCGGGGCGACGTGACCGCGGCGAACTGCTCATCGTTGAGGTCGCCGCGAAAATCGACAGGAGGCAGGCCTTCCACGGTTCAGCGGCCGAGTTGCGAACGGCGGTCCAGCAAACTGAATTTCACCACTTGTTCGTCGGCTTTATAAGAGGAGCGGACCAGCGGACCGGATTCGACATGCTTGACGCCGGCGGCGAGGGCGAAGGCTTTCCATTCGGCGAATTCGTCGGGGTGGACCCAGCGATCGATGGGAGCGTGCTCTTTGCTGGGCGAAAGGTATTGGCCGATGGTTACGATATCGACTTGGGCTTCAGCGATGTCGCGCAGGAGTTGGGCGACTTCCTCTTTTTGCTCACCGATCCCAAGCATCAGGCCGGTCTTGGTGATGAATTGCCGCGCTTTGGCATGTTTGAGGACCCAGAAGGAACGGTCATAGCGCGCGGTCTTACGGACGGGGCGTTGGAGGCGTTCGACCGTCTCCAAATTATGATTTAAAATATCAGGCTGCGCGTCGAGGAGCGTATCAAGGTGGACTTGTTCGCCACGAAAATCGGCCGGCAAGACTTCAATCGTCGTTGTCGGGTTGCGATGACGGGTAGCACGAATCGTGGCCGCCCAGACGGAGGCGCCGCCGTCTTTGAGGTCATCGCGAGCCACGGAGGTGATCACCACGTGACGTAGTTTCATCTGCGCGATGGATTCGGCGACGCGGGCGGGCTCGCCGAGGTCCAGTTCGGTAGGTCGACCCGAGAGCACGGCGCAGAAGGTGCAGGAGCGGGTGCAGATGTTGCCAAGGATCATCACCGTCGCCGTGCCGCGGGACCAGCATTCGCCCATATTGGGGCATTGGGCGGATTGGCAGACGGTGTGTAGCTTATGCTCGTCGACGTTTTTCTTGGTCTCGAGAAAGTCGGGGCCAGTCGGCAGCTTGGCACGAAGCCAATCGGGTTTGCGGGCGGACTCAATCATCGGTAGCCGCCCAACATTGCCCAATCTCGTAGATTTTCAACCTAACAAACAAGAAGGGGCGCCTCCCTCGCGGAAGACGCCCCTTTGCTATGCTATATCCTAATTTAGTTTCCTAAATTAGAAGGTCTTCTTCAGCGACACGGCCGTGATGCCTTCGTAGATACCGGCGTAGGAGCCGCTACCGTTGGAGTAGGCCAGGGTGCCAGTGAAGCCGAGTACTGGGTAGGACAGGGCGATGGCGTAATCTTTGTCGTTCGAGGCTGCGCTCTTGCCGTCGGTGAGCCCGTAGTGGAGGGCGAGGGAGAGCCCCTTCACAGCGGCGATGTCGTAAGCGTAGTTCAATTCGTAGTACTTGGTGCCGGAGCCAGCGATACCGAAGTAATTGGTGGTGGCATAGGAGATCTTGGCGGTGAGGCCGTAAGCGGTCGCCGAGACGTTCAATTCGCTGGTGTTGAGCGAGGAGTTGCCTTCGTAGATGTAGCCGATGTAGCCGACGGAGGCAGTGATGTCCTTCGTGAGGCTGAAGCCGTAGGCCGCATAGGCATCGACTTCGAGGGTGGTGTTAGCCCAGTTGACGTTCGCAGCCCAGACGCCAGCCGAAAGGCCGTCGGTATGGGAAACGTCGAAGCCGCCCTGGAGGGCAGTCTTGCCGCCATTCTGCGTGATGCCGCGGAAGACGTAATCGCTGGTGAACGACAGGTTGCCCGTGGTGGTGAACGCCGAGGCAGGCGCTGCCGCAGCCTGGGCGAGCCCGGATGCAGCGATGAGGGTGAGGGAGGTGAGGAGGAGGGAGTGCTTCATTGCGACTCCTCTCTAACTCGCTTTGTGCCAAGTCACCCATTTCCACCTGGCGGCCATTTAAAAGGTGTTTTTTGAACAAATCTTTTTCCTGATTTTGTTCAAAAAGTGGCAAGGCTGTTAAATCTTAACCTGCAAGTCTCTGCGTCAGCGCTTTCCGATAGCACGACAAATGCCGGTCGGCGGATTTTGCCCAACTAAACTCTTGTTGCATCGCTTGAACCTGAACGGATTGGAAATCGGCTGGTCGAGCGAAGAGCTCCAGGGCTTGCTGAATCGCCCAATCGATGCCGCTGACGTCGGCGTGTTGAAAGACGATGCCAGTCCCTTGGGCGGTCGTGCGACTCCAGTGTTTGACGGTATCAGCCAGTCCGCCCGTGGCACGTACGATGGGCAAGGTGCCATAAGCCATCGAGTATAACTGATTAAGACCACAGGGTTCGAAACGGCTGGGCATGAGGAAGAAGTCGGCCCCTGCCTCGATGCGATGCGAGAGGCCATTATCGTAACCGATTCGCACCGCGCAAAGTTCGGGAAAATCGGCGGCCAGCCGGCGAAACTCATTTTCCAGCTGCGCATCGCCGCTACCCAGTAAAACGAATTGCATCTGACCAGCCCGCAAAAATTTAGGTAAGACCCGCACGGCGAGGTCGAGGCCTTTTTGCTCCCAGAGGCGCGAGATGACCCCGACGAGCGGCATTTTTACCTCCGTGGCTAAGCCGAGTTCGCGCTGCAACTCGGCCTTGCAGGCGCTTTTACCGCCGAGATCTTTGGCGCTATAATTCTTTTTAAGATGCGGGTCGGTGCTCGGATTCCATTCGTCCTTATCGACGCCATTAAGGATGCCTTCGAGCTCGGGCTGGCGGCGGCGAACGACATCATCCAGGCCGTAGCCAAATTCGGGTGTGAGGATTTCGCGGGCATACGTGGGGCTGACGGTGATGACGCGGGTCGCATGAAGAATGCCCCCTTTGAGGAAGTTAAGTCCCCCGAGGCATTCGAGTTCCAGCGGACTCCACAGATGCTCCGGTAAGCCCAAGAAACCCATGACCCGCCGGCTCATTAATCCCTGATGCTGTAAGTTGTGGATGGTCATCACCGAGGCGCACTTTCCTAAGGGCGTGCCTTTGACGACGGTATTGAGCAGTACCGGCACTAATCCGGCCGTCCAGTCGTGACCGTGAATGATGTCGGGCGTCCAACCCGTGTTTAGACAAATGTCCAACGCGGCTCGCCCGTAAAATGCCGCCCGTTCGCCGACGTCTTCCCGGGTGGGGTAGATTTCCCGGCCGCCGTAGTAATCTTCGTGTTCGATGAACCAGGCTTCTAATCCCGAGCAGATCGCTAACGAGCGCACGCGACACGCGGCTTTGGCCGGATTGCCGTGCACGCCCACTTTGAGCACTTCCAATCGGGTTTCCATGTTCTCCCGCCCCGGAACCGAACCGTAGAGTGGCGTGACGACGCGGACTTCATGACCCTGTGCCGCCAACGCCTTACATAACGCAATGGTGGCATCACCGAGTCCTCCGGCTTTGGACCATGGAGCGAGTTCGGGGGTGATATGTAAAATCTTCATAGAACAGAGGAAGGCGATCTGGCGCCGCGCCCGATGCGATTAATCAGCGGCAGGCAGGCCAGCAGAGCGAGCAGGGCCAGCCCCATGGCGACGTTACCAGCTAAATCATGGATACTGCCGAAAGTCGAAAAGTTCGGCTGCCCATGTTCGATGCCTGACCAATCTCGGTCAATGGAGCGCGAGCCATGATTGAGCGCATAGAAAGCGAGGAAAGTATTCCGTCCGATGTTTAGGAGGATCGCAATCAATCCGGAGAGGAGGATCATCCCCGTCCGGCGAAGCAGGGCACCCGGAAAGCCGCCTTCAAGAAAAGTCGCTCCCAGGAATGCGCCCGCAAACACGCAGGCGGAAAGCGACCGAATGCCTGAACAAGCGTCGGCGATGCCCACGCCGTCTCCATTCGCGAAGATAATGGTGTTACCGTTGACGCGGATGACATGGTCGGTGACGCGTAAAATCCCCGAAACGATGTCGGTCACATTGGAAAGCAGTTCGCCTTTAATCTGATTGTCGACCAGGTAAAGAAAAGGGCCGGAGATAATCCAGACGCCTGCCGGAAAAATCATCAGTCCAACGGCCTGCCAGCGGGCGTGCGCGGTGGCTTCGGTTTGGTCGGGTCCGCGGACGGATAAGAAGGTGAATGTCCAGGCCGAACCTACTAAGCCAAAGGCGATTAAAAGGGTGGGGATTACGCCCGTACCAAAAATCGCCCGACCCGCCCCGCCAAAGCCGAACATCAAAAGTGAAAGATAACCCATCGCGGCGATGATGCGCAGCAAAACCGGCGAGGCCGGCGGAGAAATGGGGCTTTGCTGTCCGGTTAAATAGGCCCGGATGTTCGCCCAACGGTCCCAGAGCACGTAGCCAGAAAAGATCGGGACCAGGTAGCCGAAGGTGTAATCGTCTTTCGTGCTCCAGATGGCCCATTGATCCCAGGTCGCGATGCCCGCCATCCCAACGAGCAGCAGGCCTAAGCCAACGGTGTTGGCATCAAGCTTAACGTCAGATGCGCGGGCTGGAGCTTCTTCGGACATCAAAAGCGCGGCACCGCTGCGAGTAAGGTTTTCGTGTACGCCTCCTGCGGATTTCCAAGGATTTCAGCGGGACTGCCTTGTTCGACAATTCCGCCTTTTGACATCACGAGAATATGGTCGCTCACGTGTTCGACGACGGCGAGATCGTGCGCGATGAACAGGTAAGTCAGGCCAAGCTGTTCTTGCAGATCTTGAAGCAAATTGACGACTTCGGCCTGCACGGAGACATCCAGGGCCGAAACCGGTTCGTCGCAGATGATGAGTTCCGGTTGGACGGCCAAAGCGCGGGCGATGCCGATCCGCTGACGTTGTCCGCCGGAAAATTCATGCGGGTGGCGACGGAGGTGTTCGGCGGGCAATTGGACGCAGCGTAGTAATTCCACGCACCGTTCGGCGCGGTCGCTTCGTGACATCTGCGGGAAATGGATTTCCAGAGGTTCGGAAAGGATGCTGAGGATATCAGCTCGCGGGTTAAGGGAGTTATAAGGATCCTGGAAAATCATCTGGATTTTTTTGCGCCAAGGCAGGAACTCCGCGTTCGAGAGGCTACCAATGTCCGTGCCTTGGTAGAAGATCTGGCCCGCGGTGAGCGGGGCGAGTTTCACAATTGCCCGACCCGTCGTGGTCTTGCCCGAACCTGATTCGCCCACTAAGCCCACAGTCTTACCTTTCGGGATGACGAACGAGATGTCGTCGACGGCTTTTTTAGGGACGGCTTTCTGGAAGAACCAGTTGGCCCGACCTGGGTAGTGAACCGCCAGGCCGCGCACTTCCAGCAGGTTGTCGGCGTGGCTCATGGCGAAACTTTGAGTTCTTCGGTTAAGGTCGTGAGTCGACGACGACGTTGCCCGAGTCGGGGGATGCAGGCGATGAGCGCGCGGGTGTAGGGATGGGCTTGCGTCCGCATGATTTCGCTGACCGGACCATGTTCGACGATGCGGCCTTTCCACATCACTTGCACCTGATCGGCAAAGTTGGCCACGATGCCGAAATTGTGGGTGATCAGCAGGATGCTCATCCCCCGCTCGCGTCGCAGACGCGCCAGCAAGTCCATGATTTCTTTCTGAATGGTGACGTCGAGGGCGGTGGTCGGTTCGTCGGCTACCAAGATCTTCGGATTGCAGGCCAGGGCCATGGCAATCATCGCGCGTTGCTGCATCCCGCCCGAAAGTTCGTGCGGGTACTGGTTCGCCACCCGTTCGGGTTCGGTGATCCGCACTTCCTGCAAGGCGCGTTGGATTTCACTTTTGATGTCCTTCACCTCCGGGCGATGGAGTGCAATCGCTTCCCCAATCTGAAATCCAATCGTATAGACGGGATTAAGTGAGGTGCCGGGTTCTTGGAAGATGTAGGCGATGGACCCCCCGCGGACTTTGGCGAGTTTGTCGTCGGGCAGTTTTAATAAGTCGACGCCCCCAAGCATGACACTCCCCGTCACCGTGCAGGTGGGCGGGGGTGGGAGAAGCCGGGTCAGGGCAAGCGCGGTGACTGACTTGCCCGAACCCGATTCGCCGACGACCGCCAAGACTTCACCCGCGGCAATCGAGAAGGTGACATCCTGAGCGGCGACGGTGGCACTGTCACCGGCGTGGAAGGTGATGCAGAGGTCCTGTACTTTCAGGAGGGGCTCGGCGGACATGGGCATCACGTTAGGTCAGGGAGTGGGGTGAGGGGAAGGAAGAAACCACCTCATTCGGTCCGCCAACGATCTTCAATCAAGGTCTTGGGTGCCCCGTGCGTCTTACCCGCTCTAAAATCTTTGAGGTCACTTTCGCGTTGGCGCGGATCAATCCAGAAAAGTCCGAAAGTTCCCGGGTCTTCCGCCGAACGAACGTCGAATCCTGTCGGGAATTTGACCCATTCCCAGAAGGCGTAACGGTATCCCGGCACCCTAAAGCCCGGGATGAAGTCGGCATTATCGTGGATGCGTCGTTGCATCTGATGAGAAAGCCCAATCATTTCAGTTTCATCCGTCGACGCCCGGAACCGGTCGATGAGCTTAGATAATTCCGGATCATCGATGCCGGTGATGTTGTTGGTCTGCCGTTTCGGGACTTTTCGGCCGTCCCCTAATTTGTCTACGGCATTATCGCCATGATGAGATTCCCAGAGTGCCGGTAAGCGACTCGAAACCGACCAGGCCCAAAAGGCGATATCGTGGTTCTTTTCCATGACTTTTCGGTACATGGTCGTGTGCTCCAGGGTCTCGGGACGGTATTCCAGTCCGCAACGCCTTGCGGATTCGACCAAGGTGGCCAGGTATTTGCGGCGATCGGAATTATCAAAGGTCAGCCGAAAGGAAAGCCGTTCACCCGCAGCGTTTACGAGGATACCGTCAGCGCCGGTCCTGGTAAAGCCGGCTCGGGCGAAGGCGGCGCGCGCAAGCTCCGGAGAATATTGGCGGGCGCGGATGGAGGGGTCGGTATACTTGCCAAGGCCTTCGCTGAATTGGTTGAGCCGTTCATAGTCGCCTCGGTAAAATCCATCAATCACGCGCTGGAAGTCGGTCGCATGCTGCAGGCCCAAGCGGACGTTGAGGTCATCGAGCAAAGGCTTCTGGGTATTGATATAAAGCCCATAAGGCGGGCGGGGTATATCGTTAAAGAATTGGACCTTGGTGACGTAACCCTGGAGGGTGGCGTTCTTTTCGTTGATGCCATACCAGTAGCGCGGCATGCCGATGGGCATGAAATCAATCTGGCCGGCAAGGAAGGATTCATAGGCACTGTCAATTTCCCGGATCACCGTATAGTCGATCGCATCCGGATTGTAGCGGTGCCGGTAATATTTACGCCGGTCTCCCCACCAATCTTTCACGCGGGTGAGGGTCACCGATTTCTCCCGCTGAAAACCTGCTTGCGCGACGAAGTAAGCTCCGGTGGTCGGCTGGAAGCGGTCGTTATAAAGTTTTTCGTAATTCGGCCCAAAGTCTTTGAAGAAATCGCGCGGGATCGGGCGCAGCTCGCCCAGGTTCTCGAGTTGCATCGGGCGTTGGCGCGGAGCCTTCACGGCGATCGTGTGGTCGTCGAACCGGGTGATGCCGCCCCATTCGCGGGTGTAATAATCAACATACCACTCCGCGTTGATCCAGGGCGACCGATAGAAATAGAAGGCGAAAAAGAAATCATCCGCGGTGATCGGCTGCCCATCCGTGAATTGGGCGTTCGGATCGAGCCGGAAGTAGGCGGTCAGGCCGTCGGCTGACATCGCCCAACTCATGGCCAGCGCCGGGATGGGTTCGTCGGTGTTAGGGTGCGAGGAGAGTAGTCCGAAATCGTTGTTATCGTAAAGTTCGCCGCGGAAACCGTTATTCGCATTGGGACCCACCCGGCGAAGCGTCGGAGGCGTCGCCGGCGTAAACTGACGCAGTGTCCCGCCCCGGACCGCCTGGGCCGAGGCAAATTCCGTTTGCTCGGCGCCATCGTGCCAGACCAGGTCTTTGGGCAAGTCTGCCGGGGTGGCGAAATGGAAGAAGTCCGGGTGCTCGGCGTAATAGGCCGCAGCTTTGGGGTCCCGGTAAGTTTCACCGTGCGCCAAGGTCAGTAGGCCGAAAAATGTCAGTAGGATTTTCATCGTTGGGAGCGGCGAAGGTCGAAGGCGTCTTGCAACGCTTCGCCCACCGAGTTGATCATGACCATCGTGCCAACCAGGCAGAAAATCGTGGGGCCAAGAATCCACCAAGCGTGCCAATTCTCCTTTGCTTGATGGAGCAAGTCACCCCAAGAGGGTTCCGTAGGTGGCAACCCAAATCCAAGATAATCAAGCGCGGAGAGCGAGAAGACGAGCCCGTGCAAACTGAAGGGAAGGGTGGTGAGGATGACGGTCGCACAATTAGGTAAGATATGCCGCCAGATGATACGCGCATGTCCGGCGCCTAAGGATTTCGAAGCGGTCACGTAGTCGCGCGCGGAAACTTGGTAGGCCGAGGCGCGGAGCTGTTGCGCCAAGCCAATCCAAGAAAAGGCGACGAGAATGAGGATGAGAATCGCGAGGGACGGCTCCAGCAGGCTGGCCAGGAAGATGACCGCGTAGAGGAAGGGGATGTTCGACCAAATTTCCATGGCACGCTGCCAGAACATGTCGAACCAACCGCCGAAGTAGCCCATCGATGCTCCTAAGATGAGGCCCACGGCATAGACCGCCGGCAGGTAAATCAGGGCGGCCAGTAAGAGGATGCGGAAACCACCAAAAAGCCGGGCGACGATATCATGCCCGGATTCATCGGTGCCCAACCAATGTCCGTCCAGTCCAGGAGGGCACGGCGAAGGGATCAAGGTAGCCAGTGCTCCTTGGGGCTTCCAGTCGCTCGCCGCTTTTTCCGGTAGGCTAAGCACCACTTGGTCATCCACGAGTTTAGCGCGGGCGACGCCGATCCCGTTTTCAAATCGGCGGGCATCCCCGTTGAGCCTGCCATTGATGACCGACCAGACTTGTTCGCGCCTGCCCTGGCTGTTCAGCCTAAAAATGCGTCCTTCGGCAATCACTCCTCTGGGGTCGCACCAGCGGCCTTCGCGGTCTTGGCTGACTTGAGGCATGACTTCGCAGACTTCATCAGCGGCGAATGGCACGAGTGGCATCATCAACCAGCCGCGACGGTTGACGCTGAGCTCGCGCTCGAGGTGGCGATAGTTAGGTTCGGCAATCGTCGCGAGTCCGAGATCCTGGCCGGAGATAAAGCCGGCCAATACCGGAAACCGCCATTGGCCATCGAGGCGCAAAACCAGCGGCCGTTTGCCCACCAGTAAAGGGCCTAAGGCGGCAAGGCCGGCGAGAACGATTAGGGTGAGCAGAGACCACCATCCCATTCGATTGGCGCGAAAGCGCTGGAAACGCTTAACGGTGATTGGGTCGAAGGTGCTCATGTTTTTTTATCGAACCGGATGCGCGGGTCGACGGCGGCAACACAGAGATCAGAGAGGATGTTACCCAGAAGCATCGCCAGGCTCGAAAGGGTGAGGAGGCCGAGGAAGACCGGGAAGTCGCGATGAACCAGCGAATCATAGCCCAACAGGCCCAAACCAGGAATATTAAAAGTGAATTCGATGAGGAATGAACCCGTGAGGAAGAAACCAAGATTCCCTCCGAAGGTCGCCGCCAAGGGGATGATGGAGTTACGCAAGGCGTGGACGAACACGATGCGACCATTACTGAGCCCTTTGGCTTTGGCGGTGCGCACATAGTCAGCGGCCAGATTATCCAGCAAACCGTTGCGGGTAAAAAGCGTGAGGGCGGTGAAGGCGCCAATCATTTCGCAACAGAGTGGAAGGAAAGAGTGATAAAATGGGCGCGACCAATCAAAGCCCATGGTCGGAAACCACCCCAGTTTGAAACACAGCAGTTGCAGTAACACCACCGCGAGGATGAAGCCAGGAATGGAATAAAGGATGAAGAGGCCCTGGGAAGATATCCGATCGAACCACCCATCGCGGCGCAAGGCTTTGGCCACGCCCAAAGGAATGGAGATGGCGTAGGCGAGTAGAAGAGACCAACCACCGAACCAAGCCGAGATCGGTAAGCGGGATTTGATTTCGTTCCATACAGGTTTGTCGCTGCCCGTAGAGTCACCCAGCTGGCCTTGAAGTAAGCCCGAGTAAGCTTTGCGATAGACGAGGACGCGGGTGGCGGTGTCCGCGTCATCGGACAGGGGAGCGGGCTCGGCTCGCCAAGGCTCACGGGGTTTGCCGTCGAGGGTGGTGACCGCGAAGGCTTCTCCGTTCAGCTTGATGGCGAGTTTAAAAGATTGGTCGGCACGCTGGTCGTCGGCGACTTCGGCTTCCGCTTTGCCCTCTTTGTCGAGGCGCACTGTTGTCCAGTCCGCTGGACCGGGCATGATGCCCAGCCAGATGGCGTAAGCTTCGGTCAGCGGGCGATCAAAGCCATAACGGCGTTTAAGATTATCCAGTTCCTCCGGCGAAGCGGGGCCGCTCGGTCGGGCCGCCGCACTGCGTTTACGGTCGGCTTGTTGACGCTCGGCGAGGGCTTGCTCAATCGGACCGCCGGGTACGAAACGGGTGAAGCAAAACGCGACGAACGTGATGCCCACGAACGTCAGTGGGACGAGCAACAACCGTCTGAGGACGTAGTCGCGCATCAGGGTATCTATAGGGCAAGCACGGAACGGGAGGGGTCAACCCCGAAAGCGAGCGTGGACTCTCCTTGCACAATTAATTTTCGACTGACAATCTCCGCCCGTGCCCCTCCTTAGTTTTATCTTATCTTTATTACAGATGGTGCTCGTCGCGCTGGCCTCCGGGGCGGCCGGCGCCCTCCTCGTCTTCTTGCTGGCCTTCGCCTGGCGTGCCCCGCGTCGCCATGCCTCGATGTCTTTGGGTTATTGCGCCATGCAGACCTTCTGTTGGCTGGTCTTGAAGTGCTTTTACAAAATCCGGGTGCGCGGCCTCGAGAACATCCCCGAAACCGGTCCGGCTTTGGTACTCTCGAATCACGTTGCGTACGCCGACGTGTTGGTCGTCGGCGTGCTTTCGCCTCGTCCGGTGCGGTTTCTTTCTTGGGAAGGTTTCGAGAGCCAGAAATTCTTGGGCTTTATGTGCCGCCTGATGGGGACGATTCCGGTTTCAGAATCCAAAGCCAAGGATGCCATTTATAAATCGGCCGAAGCGCTCAAGCGTGGCGAGATTGTCTGCATCTTCCCCGAGGGTAGTTTGACGCGCAATGGCAGTCTCATGCAGCTGCGCAAGGGATTTGAACTGATCGCTCGACGCGGGGGTGCTCCGATCTTACCCATCGCCATCGATGGCATGTGGGGTTCGTTCCTGAGTTTCAGCGAAGGGAAGTTTTTCTGGAAATTGCCTCAGCACTTTCCTCGACCGATTGGCGTGGTCGTTGGTAAGCCTTTTCTGGCCGAAGAACATGCGCAGACTCGCCTCCGCATGCTTGAACTTGCCTCTGAGGCTTTTGCGATGCGGCCTTCGCTCGAGGGTCACCTCAGTCGCGAAATGGTCCGAGGGCTGGCGCAGAAGGGTGGTAAAATCGCCATGGTCGACCTGGCGTCTGGCCGGCGGGAGTTCGCCGCTTCCACGTTGCTGGCGTTGAGTTGGGCCTTTGCTGGCGAGCTTAAGCGCCAGACAACGGCGAAGCGCGTGGCGATTGTCTTGCCGCCGGGTATCTGCGCCACGGTCGCCAATCTGGGATGTCTTTTGGCCGACAAAGTTCCCGTGAACCTGAATTTCTCGCTCGGCCGCGAGCAGGCTGCATCGTGTCTTCGACGCGCCCAAGTCGATACCGTGGTCACGGCGGGAGCTTTCCGGGCGAAACTTTCCGAACGTTCGCCAGATTTTCCTTGGGGAGATCAGGTGCTCGATGTCGCTGATTTCATGACGAAATCTTCGCGCCTCAGTCTCGGGTGGCGCGTCGGTCTGATTCGTTGCCTTCCAGGTTCTTGGCTTCCGCTATGCATGGGTCTGCCGAAGCGGGGAGGAGAAACCGAAGCCGCCTTACTCTTTACCAGTGGAAGTTCCGGTCAGCCTAAGGGAGTCCGTTTATCGCACCGCAATCTTTTGGCGAATCTCCGCCAGATCGAAAATGCCGAAATCTTGCCCGAAGACGGAGTTTTCCTCAGCAGTCTGCCGGTCTTTCATAGTTTCGGATTCACCATCGGTCTCTGGTACTGCCTTTCGCGTTCGCCTCGTCTGGTGACTTTGCCTTCGCCTTTAGATTCAGCCGCGGCAGTCAAGGCGATCAAAGAGGAAAAAATCACGGTAGTCGTGGGGACGCCGACCTTCCTCCGTCCGTATGCGCGCCGTGCGTCGGCGTCAGATTTTGCCACCCTGGATTGGGCGGTAGTCGGCGCCGAGAAATGTCCGGCCGATCTCATCGATACGTTCAACGATACGCTCGAGACGCCCATGCTTGAGGGCTATGGTATCACCGAAACCAGCCCGGTACTCTCCGTAAATGTCCCTGATCGTCCTGATCCAGGAGAGGCCCCCGGCGGCGTTTGGGTGGGTGCGGTGCGTGGTTCGGTGGGTCGCCCGGTGATCGGTGTCGCCGTCCGGTTCATTGATCCGACGACCGAAGCGGTCTTGCCGAGCGATCAGGTTGGTCTGCTCGAAGTCCGTGGGGCTAATATTTTTATGGGTTATCTCGATGCCGAGCAAACCGCCAAGGCGATGACCCCCGATGGTTGGTATCGCACCGGAGATCTGGGTCGGATGGATGACGAAGGGTTTTTACATCTGGCCGGCCGGCTTTCCCGGTTTTCCAAGATCGGTGGCGAAATGGTCCCACACGGCACCGTCGAAGATGCTTTGCGAAAGGTCTTAGGCCTAATCGCTTCCCTGGAAGTCAAAATCGCGGTCTCCAGCGCCGCCGAAGCGATCAAGGGCGAACAACTGGTGGTCTTGCACGTCGATGATCTTGATGTCGAAACCGTTCGTAACGCGCTGGCCGCCGAAGGCCTCGCCAATCTTTGGATTCCCAAGGTGTTCAAAAAGGTGCCCGTCATCCCTATTTTGGGCACGGGTAAGCTGGATTTGACCAAGTTACGCGAGTTGGCACAGAGCTGAAGCGGTTTTGGCTCGCTTGTGGCTTCAGGGTTATTGTCCTTAGCCACGATTATGCCTAAAAAGAAGAAGACCCTTTTGAAGTCATCCCGCGCCGGAGCTGGTCGCAAAAAAATCGCCCCCAAGTCTAAGCCCAAGGCAAAGGCCCGCCCCGCCGCCACGGTGCCGCCGAGCGGTAGTGCCCAGCCGGTGAAGCTTTTTAAGGAAGCCATCTTGCGGCACTTAAAAAGTTCGTTCGCCCGCGATCCGATTACCGCCACCAAAAATGATTGGTGGCTGGCGACCTGTATGGCCGTACGTGATCAGTTGCTCGCCCGTTATATCGATACCCAATCCCAGCATTCGAGCCAGAACGTCCGCCGGGTCTATTACTTCTCGTTAGAATATTTGATGGGCCGCGTGCTGAGTAATAATTTAGTTAATCTCGGTTTGCGCGACGTGGCCACCCGGGCCTTGGCCGACCTTGGACAAGATCTCGAGGCGGTCACGGAAGAGGAAGCCGACATGGGGTTAGGTAACGGTGGCTTAGGCCGTTTGGCCGCTTGCTTCCTCGATTCGCTCGCCACCTTGGACATCCCCGCCGTCGGTTACGGGATTCACTACGAGTTCGGCTTATTCCGGCAGACTTTTGTTAACGGCAGACAGGTGGAGGTCGCCGATAACTGGTTATCCAATAATAACCCCTGGCTAATCCGCCGCCCAAACTTCCGCGTCACTGTGCCCCTCTACGGCCACGTTATCCATACTACCGATGACCGCGGTAATCACCATGCCTCCCTGACGGAGACCAAGGATCTGCTCGGGGTGCCGTGGGATATTCCGATCGCCGGCTTCAATGCCAGCAGCGTCAACTTCTTGCGCCTGTGGGAATCGAAAGCCACCAGTGAGTTTGATTTCCGAGCCTTCGACCGTGGCGGCTACGTCGAAGCCGTGCGCGATCGCGATGCCAGTGAGACAGTCTCCAAGGTGCTCTACCCGAATGACAACACGGAGAGCGGTAAGGAATTACGCCTCGTTCAACAGATCTTCTTCGTGTCCTGTTCCTTGCAAGACATCCTTCGTCGCCACCTGCGCCTGAACCCGAGCTGGGCTAATTTCCCCGATAAGGTCGCCATCCAGTTGAACGACACGCACCCAGCCATCGCCGTTGCCGAGTTGATGCGCTTGCTGGTCGATACCGAGCGGATGCACTGGGATCAGGCTTGGGCCATCGTCTCCCGCGTTTTCAGTTACACCAACCATACTTTATTACCCGAAGCTTTGGAAACTTGGTCGGTGCCGCTGTTTGAAAAGGTGTTGCCCCGCCAACTTGAAATCATTTACGAAATCAACCGCCGGCACTTGGATGAGGTCGAACGTCAATGGCCCGGGGACGATGCCAAAAAGATGGAGCTTTCGATTATTCAGGAAGGTCAGCCTAAGCGCATTCGGATGGCGCATCTGGCCGTCGTTGGTTCGCATCATGTCAACGGTGTCGCCGAATTACACACGCGACTGCTCCGGGCACACTTGTTCCCGGCTTTCGATGAGTTGTGGAAAGGTAAATTTATTAATGTCACCAATGGCGTGACGCCCCGTCGCTGGGTGCGCGGTTGTAATCCCAGCCTCAGCACGCTTTGCGATGAAGTCGCCGGTCCAGGGTGGGAAGTCGATCTGAGCAAGCTCCGTAAGCTCGATGCCGTGGCCGAACGCCCGCTCTTCCAAGACCGCTTCTTGGCCATTAAACGTGAGAACAAGGTCCGCCTCGCAGCACGTATCCGGGAACTCGTCGGCGTCGAAGTTTCGCCCGATGCCTTGTTCGACGTGCAGATCAAGCGTTTGCACGAATACAAACGGCAGCACCTTAACCTGCTCCATATCTTGCATCTGTATCGTCGGATGTTGAACGAGCCCCACACCCAGTTTACCCCGCGGGTCTGTATCTTCGGCGCGAAGGCCGCCCCGGGCTACGCTTTAGCGAAACATATCATCCATGCGATCAACCGCGTCGGTGCCGTGATTAATTCCGATGCGCGGATCAAGGGTCAGCTGAAAGTCGTGTTCTTACCGGACTATCGCGTTTCCTTAGCCGAGGTCATTATCCCGGCCGCCGACTTATCAGAACAGATTTCAACCGCGGGTAAGGAAGCCTCCGGTACCGGTAATATGAAATTAGCCCTCAATGGTGCCGTGACTATCGGTACTTTGGACGGTGCGAATGTCGAAATCGCCGAAGAAGTTGGCGACGAAAATATCTTCATCTTCGGACTCGAAGTCGAAGAGGTCGAAGCGCTTTGGTCGCGCGGCTATCATTCTCGGGCGGTCCTGGAGGCCGATCCCGAGCTAGCGGCACTCTTGGATTGGCTCCGCTCAGATACCTTTACGCCAGAACAGGCGGGGGCGCTCACCCCCGTGGTCGATTCCTTGATCGAAGGCGGCGATCCTTATTTGGTCTTGGCTGACTTCCGGAGTTACGTGGAAGCGCAGTCGCGGGCCGAAAAAGCCTTCTTAGACCGTCGTCGGTGGGCTGCCATGGCGATTCGGAACGTCGCCCGCTGTGCTAAATTCTCTTCAGATCGCTCCATTGGGGATTACGCCCGGCTTATCTGGAAGACCAAATCTCACCCGATTCCCCGTTAACTCAGGGTTGAGATTTACGCCAAGTCCCTCCAAGGTGGGGACGCTTGGCTTCTCGTGCTACCCATGTGTGTCTCTTCGTCGCCCTTACGATGGGGGTGCTTTGCGCCCAATCCAATGAGCGTCCTAAGTTGTCCGGCTTCACGGTAAGTGCCGAGGGTGGCATCGAGGGCAAGCAGGTCATTCACTATGATGTCGATGGAAAAGCGATCGACGGCAATGTGCCTTTGCCGCTGCCGAAAGCACCCCGACCGGCTCCACTGCCGGCCGGTGAGGTCGTTCCTCAGGCTGCCGAAAAAACTGCCAAAGCCGCCCCCGCTGCGTCGATGTCGACCCCGGATGGCCGAAAACTTCCGTTCGCTTGGGATGGCGGCGGGGTTAAGCGCGTCGATAATAATGTCGATTTCGATTCCAGCCTGAAGAAGGTCAGCAAGACGAGTAATCTCATGGAGAAGCGCTTCGAGACTTCCCAGGCGCCAATCGGTAAAGAGATGGTTTATTCGCGCGAAAATCTTCTCACCTTAGATACGTGGCACGGGAAATATGACACCATCGGCCGCCGCCGCTCGGATATAAAGTTGGAAGATACGCTCGGTGCGACGGTTCGCTCGAAAGATATGATCGAAGTGAAGTCGATCGAAAAGGCCCCGTCGAACGTGACGCTGGCCCCAGCCGAAATTAAAGGCATCGATGGCCGGATGACGGCCGAGCGGAATAGCTCCTATGAAGTGAAAGGCCAATCGGCTGCCGATCGTTTGGCCCCTAAGTCCCTTGATCAGTTGTCCATGCAGGATATTAATCGTTATCAATTTCGCCGAAATCGCTCGGACGAGCCCGGTATGCCCTTTGTTAAACCTGGCTCCGATCAGGTTCAAACGAAGGGTTCTGGAGGGAAATAAGCAGGTTTTTACCTCGCAGAACGGCGAGGTTGGTTTTATCAAAAACAGTTAAAGCCCATGAGCGAAGCTCAATCCAGACCCGCCAGTCCCGGCATCAGCGATTTAGAAGTCAAAGATGGTCAGATCATCTTTGACTCCGTCTGGACGAGCCTGGAGCGGGAACTTGGCCGCGAAAAGCTGATTTTTCCTCGCGAAATCTTCTGGTTAAACGGGGCCCCCGGCGCCGGTAAGGGGACTAACACCCAGTTTATCTTACAGTATCGCGATTATGGGGCCGAACCCATCGTGGTCAGTGATATCCTTTCGAGTCCTGAAGCCAAGAAACGCATCGATGCGGGAATGCTGGTGGGCGACCGTGAAGTAGTTGAAATTCTTTTCCGGCGCTTGTTGCTGCCCCAATATGAGACCGGTGCCGTCGTCGACGGTTTTCCGCGCTCGATGGTGCAGGTCGAGTGTTTAAAGCATCTCTTCGCCCGCCTGAATGACTTACGCCAAGAGTTCCGCCTGTCTTCGTCGGCCGTCCGTTTCGCCAAGCCGCATTTCCATATCTTGGTGCTCTTTGTCGATGAGAATGAATCGGTACGTCGTCAGCTCAAACGTGGCCAGGAATGCGTCGCGCATAACGATAAGGTCAAAAAAGAGGGCGGGGTAGAGGTAGAGGTACGCAAGACCGACTTGAGCGCCGAGGCGGCGCGTAATCGCTACCGGGTTTTCAAGGAGCGTACCTATGAGCCGTTGCAGTCCTTACGGGACATTTTCCACTACCACTTCATCAACGCCCAGGGTTCCTTGCCCGAAGTGCAGGCCCGGATCATCAAGGAACTCCAGTATCAAAGCTCCCTGGAATTGGCGGAAGAGACTTACGATCTGATTTCGCCCATCCCCTTGGCCTCGCAAATCGTCCAGCACGCCCGCCAAGACTTGGTCCGCCGTTTGGACGACTATGCGGAACGCAATACGCCGGCCTTCCGTTCCGTCATCGATCTGATCCAAGATAAGTTCCTGCCCATCATCAAGGCCCATGCGATTTCAGGTCAGGCGCACGTCAATATCGAGACCGAGGTATTTAACGATCCATTGGCCATCTCGATGTTCATCGATATCTTCTCGGAACGCGGTTTCCATGCCGTCGTCGACCAGCATCGGATCGAAATCCCCGAAACCCTTGTCGTAGCCTCGGGTAAGATTATTACCCGCGTCAAAAAGGTTTGGCGCGTGTCAATCCGTTTCGAAGGTTCGGAAATTCGCCGCGGCGGATCCTAAGTTACTTCCGACTTAGTTGATTGGGGCCGATCAGGTTGTCTTCACCGGTGACTACCAGAGAAGCTTTCGGGCTTCGCTGGTCCGCTGGCCGATCATCGCGCAGGAGATTACCCATCAAGACGCATTGGCGGGCGTTTACGAGGCGGAGCGCGAACCCATCCGAGTCGAGCACGCTGTTATTAGAAATCTGCAGGCGTAAGCCGTCCGTGATGTCTACGGCGGCTTCTTTTTTCCAGACCCCCGAGACGATATTGTTGGAGAAGCTGGAATCTTCGGTGTGGGTGATCACGACCCCGTTCTTTTCTGCGAGGTCGTTGCCGTTTACGAGGTAGCGAGGGTTGCGGTCGAAGTTATTACCGGTGATCACGATGTTAGAGCTATCTTCGACGACGAGGTCGTGGCTGAAGCCTTCCCAGAAGGTATTCCCGGAAAGGGTGATGCCTCGCGCAGTCTTAATCTCGACGTTCACCTGGACGTCGCTGAACACGTTGCCGCTAATCGTGATGTTGCCCTCCCGGGTGTGGTCTTTGCCGCCGCGGCGTAAGAGGCTCGGATCATAGCCGGCTCCTAAGATGCGAATATTGGCCGAGTCGGCCGACTTGTGGGTGTGTTGCAACGTGCATCCCGTGAGGGTGACTTCATCGATGGATCCAGCCGTGGAATCTAGCAAGACGTTCGCGCTTGGCGGACCTTTTTCGGCATGATTCGCCTCAATATCACAAGTGCCTATCTGCACGTTGCGTACCTCGCCGCCCATCGCGACGATGCCACCCCCGGCGTTGTAGCTAATGTGGCAGCCGATGATGTTCGATTGGTGAAGGTTGACGTGATCATAAAACACGCCGATGCCGGAATTATGGTAGAGGTTGCACGCGTTCAGGATGATGTTGCGATTACGTTGGGTCAGGTGCACGGCGTGGTGGCACTCGCGGATCACAACCTTATCAAGGGTAAGTTGCATGACGCCCGTGGCCTCGATGCCGTTGGCCTCCGGATGCGTGCCAATAATCTCTATGCCTGAAACCATGGGGGAACGTTGGTTCTTCCAGACGTCCGGCTTAACGGAAGCGGGAGCGGCGGTGCCTCCATGCGTGCCAATGAAATGCAGGGCGGGTCCGGTGCCAGCCATGATGAGCTGAGCGGTACCGTCGCCGCTGATTGCAGCATAGCCGGTCTTCGTTAAATCAATAGTCACCGTCTTGGTCAGCCGATAGCGCCCTTTGGCGAGGTGGACCGAGCCCTGAGTGTCGACGAGTTTTTGAAGCGCAGCGCTGTCGTCCGCCTGTCCGTCCCCGACGAGTGTCTGGGCGGAGAGGACCGTCGTGAAGGCCAGCAGGGTGAAGAGGAATCGCATGAGCTTACTTGCTGGCTTTTAAGAACCCCGAAACCTCCATCCATTCCTTGGCGGCTTTGAGCCAGCCATCGACCGGCAGGTTCTTTTTGCGGGTACCAAAGCCGTGTCCGCCTTGGGAGTAGATGTGGATTTCGGCAGGCAGGTTTTGACGTTTATAACCTAAATAAAGTTCGGCGGCCTCGATCGGATTTGCTTTGTCGTCGTGCGCGACGACAAAAAAGCAGGGCGGGGCGTCGGCGGGGACGCTGAAGCCTTCGCGGAAACTCAGTTTCTTTTCGGGTTCGAGGAAGCCGCCGCCGTAAACGAAGATCGTGAAGTCCGGGCCGCGTGGGTCATCAACACCAGTCTTTTGCTCATAGGTGCGAGGCGTGCGATCCCAAGACGCGTGCCCGACGAGATTACCGCCCGCGGAGAAGCCAATCACGCCGACGCGCTTCGGATCGATCTGCCATGCCTTGGCGTGGGCGCGCACGAGGCCGAGCGAGCGTTGCAGGTCTTGGACGGGGTAGTTGTAGGGTAAGGTCTCGTCCGACGTCGGCGTGCGGTAGCGCAGCAGAAGGGCGGTGACGCCGATGCTATTCAACCACTCGCAAACGCCCGTACCTTCATTGTTGGTCGAGAGGAACCAGTAGCCGCCGCCCGGACAGACGATGACCGCCGCGCCGTTGGGGTTGGCCGCCGGGTAGACCGCGATCGAGGGGTCGTTGACGAAAGTTTCGTGACCCGCAGTGCTGCCCTTTGGACCGATCTTATCGAGTGTGCTCTTCGAGGGCTCGACGCGTTTACCGGGAACGCCTTCGGGCCAAAGCGGCAGGACGGTTTCGGCGGCGCTGGCGGAAGTCGCCAAAGCCAGAAGAAGGAGCGTAAGAAAGCGCATCGGGGTATGGATAGGACAGCATACCTTGACGGATGTGCCAAACAAAGAAGCGGCCGAGGGGCCGCTTCTTTTAAGGAGGATGAGGTCTCTACACTCAGGCCGTGGCCTTGGCGTAGATCGCGTCGGCCTTCTTCCAATCAACCAGCTTCCAGAAGGCGTCGACGTAATCCGGACGGCGATTCTGATATTTAAGATAATAAGCGTGTTCCCAGACGTCGAGCGCCAGGACGGGTGTTCCGTTCACGTCGGCAATGCCCTTCATGAGGGGGCTGTCTTGGTTAGGGGTGGAAACAACGGCGAGGGATTTGTCGGCTTTGACAATCAGCCAAGCCCAGCCGGAACCGAAGCGGGTGGTCGCAGCGGTTTTGAATTTCGCCTTTAATCCGTTCTCACCTTCAAGTCCGCCAAAGGCTTTTTGGAGGGCTTCACCCAAAGCGCCAACGGGCTCACCACCACCGTTCGGTGAGAGGATGTTCCAGAAGAAGGTGTGATTGGCGTGGCCACCGGCGTTGTTGCGGACAGCGGTGCGAATCGCATCAGGTACTTTGGTGAGATCGGCAATCAAGACTTCGACGTCG
Source organism: uncultured Opitutia bacterium (assembly GCA_903850885.1). GTDB lineage: Bacteria > Verrucomicrobiota > Verrucomicrobiia > Opitutales > UBA953 > UBA953. The sequence goes on from CAINMU010000115.1 coordinate 45,434, forward strand.
GCCGGGGCACTGAAGCCGGCTTCTTTAGCCAGCGCGGCGTTGAGGTTGGTCACGTAAGCGTTGTGGTGCTTGCCGTGGTGGATTTCCATCGTCGCTTGATCGATGTGCGGCTCCAGGGCAGCGTGTGGGTAGGGCAGGGGGGCGAGGGTGTAGCTCATGGTTTTGGTGGAAGAGGTTTGGGCGGAAAGAGAAGTGGCGCCGAGGGCGGCCGCGGCGAGCGAAGCTTTCCCGATGAAGTCGCGTCGATGCATACAGATAGGTTGATGATTTGTGGCGGGGGTCAAGCCGGGGCGGAAGAATCACGCCCCCGCTTCATGTTGAAGTAGGCTTGAAGAATCTCGCGACACGGTGCTTCGAGGACGCCAGAGGTCACTTGTACGCGGTGATTGAGCTTGGGCAGGCTATGGAGTTCGGTCGCCCCACCCATGCAGCCCATTTTGGGGTCGCCCCAGGCGTAGATCACCCGGTTGAGCCGGCTCATGATCGTCGCCCCCGAACACATGGGGCAGGGCTCCTTGGTGACGTAAAGGTTGCACTCGTTGAGCCGCCAGTCCCCGATTTTCTTCGCCGCTTGGGTGATGGCCAGCATCTCGGCGTGAGCGGTGGGGTCGTTGGCACGTTCGACCTCATTGTGCGCCGCCGCGATGATCTCTCCTCCGCGTTCGATGATCGCCCCAATCGGCACTTCATCGATTCTCCATGCATCCACAGCTAGGTTAAAGGCCAATGACATGTAAAAAGCATCGTCCCGCACCAACTGGGAAGGTCGTAGCTTTTCAAAGGGACAAATTAAGCCGGGGCGGGGAGTGGGCGTATCGCCATCCATAGGATGAGATTTGCCGTCCAAGGGTAGGAAGCAAGCGGGGAGGCGAGTTTACTACGGAGATTGACTCCTTTGGGCGAAGGAGATGGAGTGCGTCCCTATAAGGCATGGCTGAAGAACCCGTTATCGAACTCGAAGGCAAAATCCTGCAAGTGCTTCCTGGCACCATGTTTCGGATTGAGCTCCCTAATAAGCACGTGGTGCTGGGACGTATTTCTGGCCGTCTGCGCAAGAATTTCATTCGGATTAATCCCGGAGATCGCGTCAAGGTCGAGATGAGTCCCTCCGATCTTACGCAAGCTCGCATTGTTTTCCGCTTACGGGATTCCGCCCCAAGGTTAGGCGCTCCACCGCCTCGCCGCCGTTAATTTCCACAACCCGGTGCCCCCGGGTTTTTTCTTGCCCCTATTTCGGGCAAAATCTATTAATTATTACTTAACAACCCAACATTATCCCTATGGCCATCTACAATAGCGTCCTTGATACCATCGGTCACACGCCCCTCGTGCGGCTCAATAAAGTTACCGAAGGCCTTCATGCCGAAGTTTTGGTAAAGCTCGAATTCTTTAACCCGCTTTCGAGCGTCAAGGACCGCATCGGTCGGGCCATGATCGACGCCGCTGAGCGTGACGGGCGCCTCAAGCCAGGGGGTACGATCGTCGAGCCGACCTCGGGTAACACCGGTATTGCCTTGGCTTTCGTGGCCGCCGCCCGCGGTTACCGCTGCGTTCTCACCATGCCTGAAACGATGTCCATCGAGCGCCGGGTTTTATTGCGTCTCTTGGGTGCTGAAATCGTGTTAACGCCTGGGGCCAAGGGCATGCGCGGTGCCATCGAGCGTGCGACGCAGCTCCGCGATGAAATCGGTGCCAATGCTTACATGCCCATGCAGTTCGACAACCCTGCTAACCCCGAAGTGCACCGTCGCACCACGGCGGTCGAAATCTGGGAAGACACCGAAGGCAAAGTAGATGCCATCGTCTCGGGCGTCGGCACCGGCGGCACCATTACCGGCATCGCTTCGGTCATCAAAGGTAAGAACCCAAAGTTCCGCGCCATTGCCGTCGAACCCACCGCCTCTCCAGTCATCACCCAGACCATGGCCGGCCAGCCCGTCCAGCCCGCTCCTCACAAGATTCAAGGCATCGGCGCCGGTTTCGTCCCGAAGAACTGCGATATCTCCCTGATCGATGAAGTCATTCTCGTCTCCAACGAAGACGCCTTCGCCATGGCCCAGGAAGTCTCCATCCGCGAAGGCCTCGCGGTCGGCATCTCTGCGGGCGCCAATATCTGGGCCGCTCTCCAGCTGGCCAAGCGTCCAGAATATGCCGGCAAGCGCATCGTTACAATCGCCTGCTCGCCGAGCGAACGCTACCTCTCGACCGCCCTGGCCGAGAAGGTGCGCGCCGAAGTCACCGCGCTGACCGCCTCGTAAGCCGAGACCCCAACTCGTCCCGAAGGCCTGTGTCGAGAGACGCAGGCCTTTTTGTTGGGGGCGAGGTAGGGACAGTCCGCCCTGATGCTTTCTCCTTGAATCCTTCACTCTATAAGTGAACATCCGTTCACTTCATGTTGGATATGCTTACATTGCAGGGGTTTGAAGCCCGGCGGCCATTGGCTTTGCCGCTGCTCGGCTCGCGTGCGGTCGCCGGCTTCCCGTCGCCGGCCGACGACCATATGGAGCGTCGCCTCGACTTAAACGAACACCTGGTGCGCAACCCTATCTCGACCTTCTTCCTGCGCGTCGAAGGTGATTCGATGTCGGGCGCGGGCATTCTTACCGGCGACCTCATCGTGGTCGACAAATCGCTCTCGGCGCGCGCGGGTACCATCGTGGTCGCCGAGGTCGGTGGTGAGTTCACGGTAAAGCACCTTGAGCGCGACACCGTGGGCGCCTGGAGTCTGCGGGCCGACAGTCCACGCTGGTCGGGCTGGTCGTTGCCTTTCACGCCGGAATGCCGTATCTGGGGGACGGTGGTCGCCGTCGTGCGCCGCTGCTGACGCCATGCTCCGCGCCCTCGCCGACTGTAATAACTTCTACGCCTCCTGCGAGCGCGCCCTCGACCCTTCGCTAATCGGCGTGCCGATTGTGGTGCTCTCGAACAACGACGGATGCGTGGTCGCGCGTTCTTCTGAAGCCAAGGCACTGGGCATCCCGATGGGCGCCCCGTATTTCGAAGTGCGTCGTACCTGCGAAGCCCATGGCGTGCGCATCTTCTCGTCCAATTTTTCAGTTTACGGCGATTTCTCCGAACGCGTGATGGCCGCCCTCGGTGAGCAGGCGCGTGACCTCGAGGTCTATTCGGTCGACGAAGCCTTCCTGGGCTTTCCCGACATGCCGGATACCGATGCGAGGGCGCTGGGCCTGCGTATTCGCGCCGATGTCCTGAAGCGCACGGGCATCCCGATTTCGCTGGGGATGGCCCCGACGAAGGTGCTCTGCAAGTTGGCCAATGAGCGGGCGAAGACCGATAAGGCCAGCGGCGGCGTGATTGTGGTGCCGGCCTCGGTCGAAGGCCGCACGGCTTTCTTGCGCGGCGTCGAAGCGGAAGACGTCTGGGGCGTCGGCCCCGGCCTGGCCTCGCGCCTGCGTTCCCATGGTATCCTTTCGGCGATCGATCTCGCGGAGGCCGACCCGGGTTTTATCCGCCGGATCACCGGCGTGGTCGGTGAACGTCTCGCCCTCGAGCTACGCGGCATCTCCTGCCATGATATCGTCGAGGACGCCGGCCCGCGAAAGAGCGTGCTGGTATCGCGTTCCTTCGGACGTCCCATCACCGATGCGCATGAGCTGTCCGAGGCCATCGCTTCGCACGCGGCCCGTGCGGCGGAGAAGTTACGCGAAGATGGACTCGTCGCTTCGTCGATCGTGGTGTTCATCCGCACGAATCAGCATCGCATCGACCAGGAGCAGTATCGCGGCGACGAAGTCGAGCCGCTCGATCCGCCGACCGACGACGCCCGTGCGATCTGCGCCGCGGCTTCGCGGGCGCTGGCGCGGGTGCGTCGCGATGGTTACATGTATAAGCGGGCAGGGGTGATGCTCCATGGCCTGACCCCGGCCGATATCGTGCAGCCTTCCTTGCCTGGCATGGGCGGCGCGAGCGATCCGAATAAGGACCGCCTCATGAAGGCCGTCGACGCGCTGAACCATAAACTCGGCCGAGATGCCGTGCGCCTCGCCAGCACGGGATTCGAACGGGAATGGAAGGGCAAGTCAGAGCTCCAGTCCGGAGCCTCGCTGACCGACCCGGCCAATCTCCCGAAGACCAAAGACGGCCCCAAGCCGAGGATTAGATTTCACGAGTAAGATCTTGAGGTAGGGGCAGCACCGCGTGCTGCCCTAGTGGTGCCTTGGGTAGGGTTGAGCGCCCTCGCTCAACCGCGGCTGACCAAGGGTGGTCAGCCCTACCTTAAAGACAGCTATGTCGTGACGCGGTCCCGACCCTACCCATCGGGCTTGTCGCGGGAACTTTCCCCCGACATACCTGCTCTTACCCCTATGAGTTCTCCCCGACTCGGTTTCCGCCATGTCCTGCTGGTCCTGGCTTCCGTCACGCTCTTCGCCGCGCCGCCGGCCAAGCCCGGTGTCCGCGTGGGGTTCGCTGATCGCGACATCACGCCCGACATCGGGATGGAAGTCCCAGGCAACTATGGGAAGGTCTATTCGAAGAAAATCCACGACCCGTGCAAGGTGCGTGCCAGCGTCTTTGATGACGGACAAAAACGCGTGGCACTCGTCGGTATCGACGCCCTGATAATTCGCCGTGAGACGGTCCAGGAGATCCGTGGTCTGGTGAAAGCCGCCACGGGGATCACCGACGTGATGATCGGCGCCTCACATTCCCATTCCTCTGGTCCGATTGGGATGATTCTGCCGGGCGAATTCGATCATGCCTCCGCTGAGATTCAAGA
>CAINMU010000116.1 GCA_903850885.1 uncultured Opitutia bacterium
GATCGAACTCATGGCCGGCGCGACGCTCAAGCTGGCCGATGACTTCTGCAAACTGGAGAAGTCCGGCGAGATCACGACCGACCAGGACGCCGGCAAGAAACTCGATGACCTCGAGATCGGCGGCGATTACGACCTGAGTGGCGTCCGTGAATTCACCATCATCACCGACAGCGAAGGCAAGGACGGCAAGCCCGACACCTTCGCTTGGGGTGACAAGTTCGGCGATAACTCGCACAAGCGAACGCCGATCACCGGCGACTGGCAGGAGCTCAGCCGCGGCGTGAAGGTGAAGTTCGGCAGCAAGACCGGACACAACGTCCGCAGCGTCTGGTATGTCAGCTACGACGGCCCCGAGGCCTATGGCATCCGCATCGGCCATGGCCGCCAGCCCGACGTCATCTCCGGCGTCCGCATCTCGGGCAAGGGTACGATCGACATGAACGCCTCCCATAACGTCCAGCCGGGCTTCCTAGTAAAGAACATCAACGCCTGTGTACTCGCCCACGGACGCGTCCGCAATGTGCTTGTCGATGGTATCACGATGACCGACACGAACCGCTCGATGATGGCCTACGGTGAACACACGGGTAAGTTCTTGCCGGGCGGCAAAGTCGGCCCGGGCGAATCGTTTGACGCCGAGAACATCACGGTGCAGTTCACGCGCACAATCAATCCGAACGGTAGCGGCTATCTGCTCGGACACCCCTCCTTCCGCGGCAACCTGCGCAACTTCCGCTGCAACTTCAACTACATGGAGACCAAGACGACCTCCATCGAACCGAACTTTAACCTCGATGGCTACGAGGTCATCGGCAACGTCATCAAGAGCGACGGTGAGGCCATCCATTGCTGGCGCCACTCGCAAAACGGCGTCATTGCCGACAACCTCCGCGTGGGCGACAACACCTTCAAGCCGGTGATTCTTTCGGGCGCCCCCAAAGGCTGGGAACCCCCGATGCCCCCGGACGCCAAGAACAACCTCAACGCCATGGGCAGCCGTGTCTCCGGCCCGATCAAGAGCCTCGAACCGAAGCCCTTCGGCCGTCGCCTGCTGGTCAGCGATTACGTCGGCGGTAAGGTCGCGATCGTCGCCGCCGATGGACGCGTCGAGTGGTCCACCCCAGCCGAGAAACCGCAGGACTCTTGGCTCCTACCCAACGGCAACGTGCTCTTCAGCCACATCCATGGCGCCAAGGAAGTGAAGCCGGACCAGTCTGTGGCCTGGGAATATGTCGCCGATGCCAAGGTCGAGATCCAAGGCTGCCAGCCGCTCGCCGACGGACGCGTCCTCGTGGTCGAATGCGGCCCGGGCCGCCTCCTCGAGATCGGTCGCGACGGCAAGATCGCCAAGGAGATCAAAGTCCCCCTGACGCCCACCATCCGCACCCACGAGCAGATGCGTGGTTGCCGCAAGACGGCCGACGGACGCTACCTCGTGAGCGCCAAGGGCGATCGGGCGGTCCTCGAACTTTCCGCGGACGGGAAACTTCTCCGCACCCAACCCGTCGAAGGCGATGTCCATGACGTCCGCGAACTCGCCAATGGTAATTGGCTGATCGCCCTCGGCGAAGGCGCCGGGGTCGTTGAAATCGACCGCAGTGGCAAGACCGTCTGGAATGTCGGACGCAACGAGATCAAGGATAACCCTCTCTTCCTGTCGAGTTCGGTCGAACGCCTCGCCAACGGGAATACGATTCTCATGAACTGGCTCGGCCACGGCCACCTCGGCGCCACCGCCCAAATCTTCGAGATCGACGCCCAGAAGCAGCTCGTCCGTCAGTTCACCGATCACCGCCAGTTCACCAGCATCAACCATATCCAGGTCTTGGAGTAATCCGGTGCGCTTCCTTCGTCTCATCTGCCTGTGCGGCTTAGCGGCGACCTTAGGCGCTGCCGAGACGAACACCGTAAAGACGGAAACCCAGACGCCCGAAACGCCCGCGCCGCCGGTGCCGCGCTCTTTATTAAAATTAAAAATCGCGCCCGGAGCTTCGCTCAAATTCGACTTTCCCGAACTCTCCGCGGATCGTTACGGAAAATATGCCGCCTGTAACGTGACCCTGCCCTTAGGGTATAAGGCGGCGAGACCATACCCGCTGGTCGCCTGGCTCGCCGGCGCCGACGGCGGCAACACCCCGAACCGCTCATTCTTACCGGCGGGAGATTTCATCCTCGTTGGCCTGCCCTATCCGCAAGGCGCCAATAACCCCAGGCAGGCGAACATGGTTGGAGATTTTTCGCGTATCTGGACCTATCACCGCACCATGCTGGATGAGATCGCCCATTTCATCCCGAACATCGATCGCTCGCGCTCCATCCTCGCCGGATTCAGCAACGGAGCGCACGCCATCGACGGTATGTTCCGGGTTTCGGGCAATAAGCCCCCCATGACAGACTACTTTGGGGTTTTCATCTTAGCCGATGGCGGCGGTACGGATTACACGTCCATCGGAATCCTGCCTGACTTGACCGGAAAACGTGTCTATGCCTGTTGGGGCGAGAAAAGTCCCAATCGTCGCAGTAGCGCCAAGCTCGCCCGCGAACTCAAATCTTTCGGAGCCGACACGCTCGCCAACGAGATTAAAGGCGGCGGTCATGCCTTCCCGGAAACGGAATTCCCCAAAATCGCCACCTGGCTGGAAAAGACTGGCCCGACCGACCCCGAAGCAGGGGCCAAGAAATAAGACTTAAACTGAAGGGAACACCCCAGGGGGCGACTTGTCAGAATCAGGGACAGAACTTGACTTGGGCTGAATCGATTATTCCATACTTGGAATAGTTTTCATATATGAAAATACCTTCCCCTAAGCGACCCATCGTCTCGGCGAATGATACTGGCTCCTCCGGCGTCCCTGCGCTCGAGAGAGGTTTGGCGATGCTGGAAATCCTCGCCCATCGCCCAGAGGGACTGACCCTTTCCGAATTAACCGCGGCGCTCGACCTTTCCCCCGCTTCGGCTCACCGCATCACGGGCACCCTCGAAGAAGCCGGCTACCTGCGTCGCGAAGAAGTTTCTCGTCGCTACACACTTACCCGTAAACTTCTCCTGCTCAGCCAACCGCGTGGCGAATCCCGCAGCCTCGTCGCCGCCGCCGCCGAAGCCATGCGTGCCATCCAACAGCACACCGGCGAAACGACCCAGCTCTGCTGCCTGGCCGATGACCGCTGCGTCATGATCGACCAACTCGCTTCGCTCCATCCTTTCAAATACATCGTCGACCTAGGCTGCCATGCGCCGCTCCACTGCACGGCGCCGGGCAAAGCCATCATCGCTTTCCTCCCCGATGCCGAGCAAGACGCCCTCCTCTCGCGCCTGAAGCTCGAGAAGCACACCGAAAAGACGATCGTTACGAAGCGCGACTTCGCCACGGAAATTGAACGTATCCGCACCCAAGGTTACGCTTTCGACAAAGGCGAACATTTCGACGGCATCCATTGCGTCGCGGCGCCCATCCTAGACCAACATGGACATGCCATCGGGGCGGTAACTATTGCTGGCCCTTCCAGCCGCTTCCCGGCTGCCACCATGGCCGAGCGCGGCCAATTCATCCGCGAACAGGCTAACCGCATCTCGCGTGCTTTTCTTTCCTGATGCGCCGCTTCCTCGCCATCATCGCCTTCGTCAGCGCATCCCTACCGGCCGCCCCACTTAAGCCGGAGGATATAGAATTCTTTGAGTCGAAGATCCGTCCGGTGCTCGTGGCGGAGTGCTACGAATGCCACGACGCTAAGAAGCAGAAAGGCGACCTGCGCCTCGATTATCGCGACGGCCTGCTCAAGGGCGGCGAAGAAGGCGCTGCCATCGTCCCAGGCGATGCGAAGAAGAGTATCCTGATTCAATCCATGGATTACAGCCATGAAACCCTACAGATGCCCAAGAAGCGTCCAAAGCTCGACGCGAAGATTGTCGCGGACTTCGTCCAGTGGATTAATCGCGGCGCGCCCGATCCGCGTACGAAGGCCCCGGACGATTCCATCACGGCGACCTGGTCCGACCTCCTCACGGTCCGTAAAAACTGGTGGAGTTTCCAGCCGGTCGTGGTGCCCCCCGTTCCTGCCGGAAAATCCGCCAGCCCAATCGACCGCTTCCTCGACGCGAAGATTGTCGCCGCCGGCATCACACCTTCCGTTCAAGCCGACAAGGCCACGCTCATCCGCCGCGCGACCTACGTCCTGACCGGTCTACCGCCCTCGCCCGCCGAGATCGCCAGCTTCGAAGCCGATGCCTCCCCGGATGCTTTCATCAAGGTCGTCGACCGCCTACTGGCCTCCCCTCGCTATGGTGAACACTTCGCCCGCCACTGGATGGACCTCGTACGCTATGCCGATACGCATGGCAGCGAAGGCGATCCGACCATCCCTCAGGCCTGGCGCTACCGCGACTACCTCATCCGCGCCTTCAACACCGACGTCCCCTACGATCAATTTATCCGCGAACAGATTGCCGGAGATCTGCTTAAATCTCCACGCATCAACACCGAAGAAAAATTCAATGAGTCGGCACTCGGTACGGGACACTTCCGCATGATCGAACACGGCTTCCAGCCGGTGGACACCATCGATGAACAGGTTCGCAACGTGGACAACCAAATCGACGTGGTGAGCAAGACATTCCTCGGACTCACGGTCTCCTGCGCCCGTTGCCACGATCATAAGTTTGACGCCATCAGCCAGGCCGACTTCTACGCCTTTTACGGCATCTTTGCTTCTACTCGCCCAGGACAGGTCACCGTCGATTCGCCCGATAAATTAAATGAAAACCGGGAACGCCTTATTGAACTCAAGCAAGCCATTCGCAAAGAACTCGCCTCGCAATGGCGCCAACAAGCGGAGGACATCCCCCAAGCGATCAAACGCCTTCGTGCCAACGCCGTCGAACGCGTTCAACTGCAAACCGAACTGAACAAACTCGATGCCGCGCTCAACGCTGATGACTTTCGTCGTCGCCTCAAGGCTGACAAAGGTGCCGGCCCAGCGCCAAGCCATTGGTGGACCTTCGAGCAGGACGGCCGAGACCTCGTCGGCAAGCTCGACGCTAAACTGAACAGTGGCGCCGTCATCAAGAACGGACGTCTCATCCTCGATGGAGACAAGGCCTTCGCCGAGACTGGCCCCACCTCCGAGAACTTGACCGCCAAGACCCTCGAAGCCTGGGTTGCGTTATCCACCCTTGACCAACGCGGTGGCGGTGTGATCACGGTCGAATCCATCGGAGGCGGTATCTTCGACTCGCTCGTCTTCGCCGAGAGACAGAAGGCCAAATGGATGGCCGGCAGCAACAATAGCGTACGCACTCAGAACGTAGACGGTCCTACGGAAACCGCCAAGGCAGGCGAACTCACCCATCTAGCCATCGTCTATCAGCCCGACGGACGCATCGAACTCTACCGCAACGGCAAGCCCTACGGCACCGGCTACGCACCTACCAATGAGAAGGCGGCTCTCCATACCTTCGCTCAAGACAAAACTCGCCTGCTCTTCGGACGACGCCATACCGGCGGTGGCAACGTCTTCCTGCGGGGCGAACTCGAGGAAGCCCGTCTCTACGGGTTTGCGCTGACTTCTGCCCAGGTGGCCGACTCCTTCCGTGCCGGAACCCTCCGGGGAGACCTCTCACCTGTCGCGACCAAGGATGATAAACTGGACGACATCCGCGCCCAGGCAGCCGAGCTTCGCGCCAAGTTAGCTGCCATTAAATCTAGTGACGGCAAACTGGACGAGAGCTCCAAGAGCGAGGAAGACCCTACCCATCCGTTGCACGCCTCGACCTTCCTCCGTGTCGGCCTGCAACCCAAGAAAGCCAAAGACCCCCGTAGCGAAAAACCTGACTGGACGCTGAGCGACCGGAGTTCCTCTGCTTGGTTACGCCATGGCAATGGCATCGAAGCACGTTTCACACCCGGTGAATTCCGCGTCGAGACCCAAGGCCCGGATGCAGTCAAACACATCCTGCCCTCCGGACTGAACTCACACCTGCTCTCGACCAAGCACAGCGCCGTGCTCACGTCGCCTCGCTTCAAGGTCACCACGGACTTCATCAGCATTCAAGCCATGGGACATGGTGCGACGGTGCGACTGATCACGGATAACTACCCGATCGGCAACTCGGGCAACCGCTTCCCGAAGGCTGCGATCAATTCGGACCGACCCGTCTGGGTTACGCTCGACACCGCCTATCGCAAAGGCTCCTCCGCCTACCTGGAGTTCACCTTGCCCGACGACTCCACTCGCCCCGAAGGTAAAGAAGCCGCAACTGGAACTTACGGCGTCCGCCAAGTCGTCTTCCATGCAGCAGGGGCCGGCCCCACGCCGGGCGAAGCCATCGTCGTCCAAGCTCCACAGTTAAAGACCGTCGAAGACGTGGTCATCGCACTCACTGAAGCGGCGTACGCCTGGGGACGCGACGAAGCCAATGAAGCACAAGCCGCCCTACTCGATGAGTCCTTGCGACATGGCTTACTGGATGCCAAAATCAGCCTCTCGCCGCGTCTGAGCACATTGACTGCCGAATACCGCAAATTGGAAACCCAACTCAGCCCACCGCGGCGGGCGCCGGGCCTGTGGGAAGATTTAGGTTTCGACCAAGAATTGATGGTGCGCGGCGATTACAAAAAACCCGCCGCGGCGATTCCCCGTCGTTACCTCGAAGCCTTCGACACCAAGGCCTTCGCCACCTCCGGCAGCGGCCGCCTCGAGCTCGCCGAGAAACTCGCCTCACCCGATAACACACTCACCTCCCGTGTCATGGTCAACCGCCTCTGGCACCATACTTTCGGGCGCGGGCTGGTCGGCACGGTCGATAATTTCGGACGCCTCGGCGATCAACCAACCCACCCCGAATTGCTCGATTATTTATCGAAACAGTTCGTCGACCAGAAGTGGTCGGTAAAGACGCTACTCCGTGAGCTCCTATTATCGGAAGCATTCCAACGCTCCAGTCTGCCCACCGCTTCCGCCCAAACCAAGGACGCGAATAACGACCTGCTCTCCCACACACGCGTCCGACGCCTCGAAGGCGAAGCCCTGCGCGACTCGCTCATCACCTTCGCTGGCAAGATGGAGCACCGCATGTACGGACCAGGCGACAATGCCATCGCCGCACCCAGGGAACAGGTCCGTCGTAGCGTCTACCTGACGATCAAACGCAACACGCTTAATCCACTGATCACCACGTTCGACGGACCGAAGCCGTTTACGACGGTCGGGCGCCGCGACGCCACGAACGTACCCGCCCAATCGCTCACGTTGCTGAACAGTCTTTTCGTCATCGACGCCGCCAAGCAGTGGGCGGCGACCCTCGATCGTAATCAGCCCGACGCCGCCAAGGTCGATACGCTCTTCGTCCAAGCCCTCGCCCGTCCGGCCACTGCCGCCGAACAGACCGCGGCCGCCCGCTACCTGGCCGACCTGAAACTGACCCACGCCGACAAGCCGGTGATGGTCTGGCAGGACTTCGCCCAGTCCGTACTCAACCTGAAGGAATTTATTTATCTTAAATAATATGACTCCCCTCTCCCGCCGCGAACTGCTCCGCCGTTGCTCCTTGGGCTTCGGGGGTATCGCGCTGTCCAGCCTGCTCTCGTCTCCCGTCTTCGGCGCCGAAAGCTCCGGCAAACGCCCCCTGAAGGCGAAAGCCAAGAATGTCATCTTCTGCTACATGTCCGGTGGCGTCTCGCACGTCGACTCCTTCGATCCGAAACCTTTGCTCACGAAATGGAACGGCAAAGCGATGCCCGTGCCGGTCCAGCGTACCGTCTTTAATAATAACGGAAATATTATGGGCAGCCCCTGGGAAGCCAAGCGTTACGGCCAGTCGGGCATCGAGATGACGAACCTCTTCCCACAGATCGCCGACTGCGCCGACGACCTCACCGTCATCCGTTCGATGACGAGCAAGGTCAGCGAACACGCTCAAGGAAATTACTTCTTCCACACGGGCTTTCCTTTCATGGGCCACCCCAGCGCCGGCGCCTGGCTCAACTACGGCCTCGGCAGCGAGAACCAGAATCTTCCGGGCTTCGTTGTCCTGCAGAGCGGCAACGCCGGCGTGCCTCATGGCGGCGTAGGTCTCTTTAATAATGGCTATCTTCCCGGCCAGCACCAGGCCTCGATTATCAAGGCCGACGGAGCCACACCGCTCGCCAACATCAAACCCAGCGAAGCCGATGCGACTCAGCGTCGACGCCTCGGCTTCATCAATGAGGTCGACAAGGTCTTCGCCGAAAGTTCGCACGAACCGCAAGTCGAAGCGGCCATCCGTAATTATGAGACCGCCTATCGCATGCAGGCAGCCGTGCCAGAGATCTGCGACCTCAGCGGCGAATCCGAAGCCACCAAGGCGATGTATGGCATCGATTCGCCCGACAAGCTTACCGCCGGCTACGCCCGCCAAGCCCTGCTTGCCCGACGTCTCGTGGAAAAGGGCGTACGCTTCGTCGAACTGAGCTGCCTCAGCGGCAACATCGGCGGCGGCAACGTCGCAAACCCCTGGGATCACCACGGTGCCATCGTCAAAGGCCACGGCATGATGGCGCATCAGGTCGACCAGCCGATTGCTGCGCTCCTTAAAGATCTCAAACAACGCGGCTTACTCGAGAGCACCATCGTCATCTTCTCCGGCGAATTCGGCCGCACGCCGTTCTCGCAGGGTAGCGACGGACGCGACCACAACCCGTACGGTTTCAGCCTCTGGGTCGCCGGCGGCGGTTTTAAACCAGGTACGGTTTTCGGCGCGACCGACGAACTCGGTTACTACGCCGTCGATAAAGTTCTTACCGTTTACGATTTCTGGGCCACCATCCTCCATCAGCTTGGCATCGACCACGAAAAACTTACTTACCGCTTCGGTGGCCGAGATTTCCGACTGACTGACGTTCACGGGAACGTGGTGAAGGAGATTATTGCGTGAGGTAGGGGCGCGACTGCGTCGCGTCCGTTGACCAATATCACAACATATAATCGCTAAGCCCAACCTTAGATTTACCAAGACGGACGCCACGCAGTGGCGCCCCTACCTCAATCAACCATCCTCCATCCCTCATCTGTCATC
>CAINMU010000117.1 GCA_903850885.1 uncultured Opitutia bacterium
AGCAGCCCAGCGATGTCGGCCACGTAGACTTGACGCCCGCCGGCGTGGGCGGAGTCGAAGCAGAACTGGCGGCCGCTGCGGCTGGCCGAGGGGTGCGTATCGCAGCGCCACTCGCCCGCGTAGGCGGGCGGGGCGGGGAAGGAGCCGACCGGGACGCGACGATTCGTCGGGATGTGATACAGATACGGATTCTGCAGGCGGTCCTTGCCTTGCGGGTAGGTGTCGTTGAGCACCCACTCGTTATTCGTGTTCGGCAGATAAGTGTTATGGCCGTTGTTCGGCATCGCATCCTTACCCACGACCGTGACTTCGTCGGAAAGGTCCTTATAGACGTAGAAGCGTTCGCCGTGTGAAGGGTGCCAGGCCCAGGCGAAGATGTGTCGGGCGTCTCGCCAGACGAAGTGGGAAGTCCCGCCGTTGGGGTCCATCACGTGGAGCTTGCCGCCGTTGACATCGATCGTCAGCGCGCGCGTGCGGAAGGCGGACTTGTCGCCGGGATTACGCCAGCGGTGCAGGAAGAAGAGGCGAGTGCCGTCGGTATTGCAGAGCAAGTGATTGAACCAGTGGACCGCGTCGGGCTTGAAGGCCGCGGCCGCCGGGCCGGTGAAAGGGATCTTGGCCGCTTCGGCGAGCGAGAAGAGCAGGCGCCGAGCGCCGGTGGCGACATCCATGCGCCAGATGCCCGTGTCTTCGGGCGTGCGGACCAGTTTCCAAGGATCGCGGTCGGCGCCGGTGGCGTAGCCGTAGCCCGGGCGGCAGACGTCGAGTCGCGCGAAGTCCGGAGCGAAGGCCGTCTGGCCGTCGGGGCTGAAAGTGTAGAACGGGTGGGGCAGCGTGCGGGTGCGGCCGGACTTCACGTTGAGGATACGCGTGACGAACTGACCGTCAGCGCGATCGTTCCAGGCGACCTCGTTTGCGGACCCTGGGATCCATTGTAACATACATCCTTGCTGCCAGTTCCAGGCGTTGGAGCCGCCGAGATCGATCCAGCAATCGTGATCCTGCGTATCGACCATCCCGACGCGGATGGAATCTTCCTTCGTTGGTGAGCGACCTTCGAAGCTCGTCTCGTTGGCGAGTACGAAGCGGTCGTCGGCGGAGAAAAGAAACTTGTCGTAATAGCCACGCCAGTGAAATTTAGGGCCGCGCGTGATGGCCCGGACGGTCGCGGTCGCGGGGCGGGCGGAAGAGACGCAGCCAGAGAACAGACTGGCGCCGAGGGCGGCGAGGGAGGTTCGGGCGAGAAAATCACGGCGACTCGGGAGGCTCATTTATCTTCGTCTTCGGGGAGATTCGCCTTGGGTAAAATCCCTTGATTAAGGGCGTCGAGGGTTTTTTGGAGTACGACGCGGAGGTCAGGGCTATTGGCGCGCATGACGGCTTTCTCTTGCAGCTTGATGGCGTCGGCCTTGCGGCCTTGCAACCAGCGGACGCGGGCGAGCGTATCCAGCTTATCGCCTTCTTTTTCTTGGCTTAATTTTACGGCACGTTCGGCGCAGCGTTCGGCGAGGGCGAGGTCGGGCTTCTTGAGGTAGAGCGGATTCGTGACCAGATCCCAGGCGAGTTCATTCTGGGTTTCGGCATCATCTTTTTCTTCCTCGGCGATCTTGGCGATTTGCGCGTAAGCCTTGGTGGGGTCGCCTCTGGCCAGGGCAATCTGGGCGCCGACGGAATTTAGGAGATCCTGACGCTCTTCGGGAGGAAGGACGGCGGCCGCGATGGGCAGGGCTTTTTCCGCCGCATCCCAATCTTTGCGCATCATCGCCGAGGCCAGCTTATCAAGCTTGGCCTGTTGTCGTTCCATTTCCGCATCTTGGGTCAGGCCGGCCTTACGATTCGCTTTCGGGGCATAGGTCCCCGTGATGATATCGCCGAGCATCTCGTCGTTGAGTTCGGCGGGATGTCCGATCCAGGCGACTTTGCCTTCGGCGATCACGAAAGCATGGGGAATGCTGTCGATGCCGGCGGCTTCGAGCCAATCTTTGATGAAGCCCTTACCGCCGAGCGCCGTGCGATAGGACATCTTGGCGCCTTGGGCTGTGACGAAGTCGCGGGCCTTTTGCGCGGCCTCGGCGTTGCGTTCGGCTTCCCAGACATTGACGCCCATGATCACCACGCCTTTTTTCTGAAACTGTTGGTGGAGCTGATTGAGGTGTGGGATGGTGGCCACGCAAGGGCCGCACCAACTCGCCCAGCATTCGAAGACATAGACTTCTCCCTTCTTGAAAGCTTGGACCGCTTCGCCTGTGATCATCGCTTCGGGGCGGGTGGTCGGAGCGATATCGCCGACTTTTAATTCGGCGGCCGAAAGAGTGGCCGTGAGTAGCAGCAGAAGCAGGGCGCGCATGGGTGGAGATATAAGGGGAGGGATGAGGGGAGGCAAGGGTGACGCGGCGTAAGCGCCGCAAGGGGGCAAGCTGGCAAGTGGGCAAGTGGGCAAGGGTGACGCACGAGAGGCAAGGGAGGCGAAGGTGCAAAAGTGCAAATTGGCCTGCGGCCGGTGCAAAGGTGCAAAAGTGGATGCAAGCTTCGGGTGGCGGGTGGCAGCCCCGGGTGGCAGGTGGCAGGGTAGGGATGCGATGACATCGCATCCGTTCAGCGCCAGACACGTGGCTCAAAGGGAAACCGGAGACCGGGAGGATGCTGCGGGCATCGGGTAGGGGCGCCACTGCGTGGCGTCCGTGGGCGGACGGATGGCGTGGGGTCCGATGACTTGCCCAGCTCGTCGATGAATTCTCTGCGAACGGACGCGACGCAGTCGCGCCCCTACCCAAGGCAGCT
>CAINMU010000118.1 GCA_903850885.1 uncultured Opitutia bacterium
ATCGCGGGTCGGAAATCTTCGTAGCCACAGCCGCTCAGGGGAAAGAGATTCGCGCCATCATCGGCCCCATAGCGCGGGACGGTGCCATCTTCTTCGAGCAGTGTAGCGAGGAAATCGGTCGCGGCGACGGCCTGGGCACGGACTGCTTCGGGCAAGGTGTCGTGGACGGAGCGCTCGACGAGCTCCGACCAGGTCAGTAGCTGCAGCAAGAGGCGATGGTAGTTCGAGGAGTGCTGGCTGAAGCCGCCGTCCGGGCCGATGAGCTCGGCGCACTGCTTGGCGAGCGCGGCCACACCCGTCTGATACCATTCGGAAGAGCCCGCCAAGCCGGGCCAGAACGTCGCGATTGTCTGCAGACCGATCGCCTCCGAAATACCGTGGTTGTTCTGCTGGGAGAGCGCGTAATCGAGATGGAAACGGATACGGCGACCAGTGACATCGGCGAGCCGGGCGACGAGCCACAGGCGTTCGTCGGTCGTGGCCGGATGATCGCGAAAAGCCTGTGAGGCGTAAGTGACGGCGATTAGCCGCATGGCGGCTTCCTGACCACACATCCAATTCGGGCCGCGGTTCGGTGGATTACGCGTCATCCAATCCTCAAGCGTCGTCCAGAACAACTCGACGTGGCGATTATCCCCATCGCGCAACCAGGCGCGGACAAGGGCATAGGCCCAGGCGAAACGGGAAAGCTCCCACACGCCCTTGATGTCATCGGACCCGGCGTCGCGCTGACGTGACCAATGCGCGAAGGGATCCGTCGAGCGTCCGGTGAGGACGCTGCGCGTCCAACGGTCGGGCCGGCCGACTTCGACGAGCTGATGGGAGAACACCCGGGCGTAGCCGCGGGCAAAGGCGTCGGCTTCGGCCACCGGCGAGGCGCCGGATTCGACGGACCAAGCCTCGAGCTGCGGGGCGAGATACGCGCGGTCGAGCTTGGCGATCGGCAGACGAGGCGAATCGGCGCGCCAAGCGACGGGATCGAAACCTTCCGCGAAATCTTTCCAAGGGCGGATAGGCGTCCGCCATTCCCAGATGCCCGCCTTACGCTCGCACGCCCAACGCACGCGACGGGCCAGCCAGAGAGGGCCAAGGTGATGGAGGAGGGGGAGGAGCAAGGGACGTAAACCTAGAGGACTGAGTCGATGGCTGAATCGAGGGCTGAATTGAGGACTGAATGGATCGAAAGCCTAACAAGCTGGCCGGTTGACAAGTTGACCCGTTGGCAAGGGAGGCGGTGGCCGAACGAGGGCCCGAGGACAGGAGGGCTGAGTCGATGAACTCGCTAGAGGCTTAGTTGACCAGAGGCTCGGTGGCACAGAGCCGAAGATATTTTGATTAGTTGAACGGTTGGCCAGTTGGCCGGAGGTAGCCGCAATAACTCAAAGGGAAACCGGAGACCGGATGATTGGCTGGGGTGTCTTGAGGTAGGGCGGGCTCTTCGAGCCCGCCGTTCGGACGGTTCAGAGAACCGTCCCTACTTCGATGCAGCTAGGTCGGCACGCAGTGCTGACCCTACCCATTACAACCGCGGGAACCCGGAGCCGGCTGCCGAAGCCCGAATGGCTGACTCCCGAAAGGCCGATGCCCCGGTGGCCGTCACCTGTCCCCGAAAAATTATGCCTGAAGCTAACTTTCCGGGCTCCCCTTGAGCGTAACGGATGCGATGTCATCGCATCCCTACCCGTTGCATTCCTTGTCAACGTGTCAACTGGCCAACTTGCCAGCTAGTTTGTCTCGTTCTGGCCCACTGGCCCACTGGTCAACGGATCAACTATGCGTGGTCGGGCCTTTAGGCCCGCACCACTCCCCGCGTATCGATCAATTTCTTGCCGGCGAGCTGGGCCAAGGTGAGGCCGGCGAAGGCACGATGATCGACGAGAAGCACGATGACGGAAGCGCGGGCGAGGGCGTCGGCGAGGGAAACGAGTTCCGCCCTCCCCTGCAGCGCTTTCGGCAGAGCGGTCACATGCGGTTCGACGGCGAGCACCTTCAGGCCGGCGGCGGCGAGGTGCGCGGCGATTTCGACCGCCGGAGATTCGCGCAGGTCGTCGACGTTGGCCTTGAAAGCGAGGCCGAGGCACGCCACGACGGCTTCCTTACCGGCGGCGGCGCGGACCTGGGCGACGACGTGATGGGGCTTCGAATCGTTGACCTCGCGGGCCGTGCGCAGGAGGCGGGCTTCGGCCGGAGCCGCGTCGACGATGAACCAAGGGTCGACGGCGATGCAATGTCCGCCCACGCCTGGTCCTGGCTGGAGGATTTTCACGCGAGGGTGACGGTTCGCGAGACGGATGAGTTCCCAGACGTCGATGTCCAGCTTATCGCAGATAAGGGAAAGTTCGTTGGCGAAGGCGATGTTGACGTCGCGGTATGCGTTCTCGGTCAACTTCGCGAGCTCGGCCGTGCGCGCATCGGTCAGGAAGATCTGCGCGGAACAGAAAGTGGCGTAGAGATCGCG